>JANXOO010000849.1 GCA_025353525.1 Schlesneria sp.
CCCGCCAGAGACTCGCTGTTCGACCGACGGATTGGCCAGCCGGAAAAGACACAAGGTTTTCAGGCAGTAGCGGGGATTCAGGTCCCACTTGCGTTCGAGCGGCGTGCCATCAATGGAATGCAGAAAATTCACGGGCGTCGAGTGAACGCCGAGCGATCGCAGTTCAAATGCGACATCGACCAGATCGCGATCCGTTTCACCCATTCCTACAATCAGCCCACTGCACAGTTCCATTCCCGCGTTTCGGACGGCTCGCAACGTTTTCAACCGATCATCGTAGCTGTGCGTCGAGCAAATCGTGTCGTAAAAAGCACGACTTGTATTCAAATTGTGGTTGATTCGATCAACGCCAGCCGCCTTCAGTGTTTGGGCCTGTTCCGGTTCGAGAAGTCCCAGACAACAACAAATATGCAAGCCGAACTTGTCTTTGATTTTGGTGACCGTGCTGGCAATGTGATCGACTTCGCGATTGCTCGGACCTCGCCCCGAAGCGACGATGCAATACGTACGAGCCTGCGACGCCACAGCGCGTTCGGCTCCTTCCATCAGCTTCGCTTCATTCAGCAGCGCATAACGGGGAATTTCGGCTTCTGACAGAATCGACTGCGAGCAATAACCGCAATCCTCGGGACAAAGACCACTCTTGGCATTCTTGAGAAAATAGAGATGGACTTTTTTGCCAAAATGCTTGCGACGGACACGATAGGTCGCCGCCAGCAGTTCCAGCAATTCATCATCAGTTGATTGAAGAACGCCGAGACCTTCCTCGGCTGTCAGTTCGTGCCCGTCGAGAACACGATTTGCCAGATCGTCCCAACAGTTTGCTGCCTGCATGCATTCCATCAACAATAAGTCCTGTGAAAAACCGCGATTCAAACTCTGCTGAAAACCGGATTGTAGCGACCAGGTCGACGGAGTTCACGCCAACGGCCTTATCACCGGACAGGTGTGCCGTCTTTGGTTCAATTGGAACCCGAAAACGCCGGATTTCCAGAGAAGTCTTGAACAGCGAGATTCATTCGGGACGCAGAGGCCACTGCTATGCACACGATTGATAACTCAGAATATTCATCGGAATAAGGACTTTTTGAAGAATCAGGTTCGTCGAACAACTGAAAAAACGGTCTTGACGAGACCCTGTGTCATTGCTCCGTAAGCTGTAAACTCATTCCCGTATCGACTTAGCCCGGATTATTCACGGCTACGCGAATTTGATGCCTGTTTTGCTTGCTGATGCGGTGCGATCCGCGTGGGCGCGCAACAACCCCTACCCCAAAAAGTCAACGAAATCGAGTTTGTCCTTGGGCAGCGCAATGAATCGGCAGCTACCTTGGATCGAGAGCACGGACGCGACGAGTGATCGCGTAAAATTCATCGAGATGGGGCCAGGTCGAAGAGAGGCGGATGATGATTCTGCGAGCCCGCACAATCATTTCGGCGGCGACTTTGATCAACCGAGTTCGCCACGTCTGGGCATGACCCTGGCCCAGCGGATCTTTTGCTCGACGCCGGTTGAAGAACCGTTTGCGATCCGCGCCTGAGAACGCTTCGATGGGAAGATCTTTCGGCAAGTCGCCCGACTCGGATAAGTCGGCGACGGTGAGCGGGAGTGTCACGTGCCGTCGCAGAAGTACCAGTAAGTTCAGCGCGGCGACGTGCAGGTACAGGCGAAAGAAGTTGGCCATGAAGCGATGATCTCTCAAACGATCGCCACAGACTCCGCATTTGATTTCCTTATTGCGATTTTCACTCTCGCCCCGTTCGGTGTACTCGTCGTAAACCGGTTGAATCAGGACTTCGGCTCCCGCTCGATTGGTCACCACGGCACGGCAATTGGTCCCCAGATCGTTGGCTTCGCATTTGATCACAACGCGTTGCGCCGCAGGCCATGATTCCGCTTGATACATGAGCGACATAAACAGTCGTTGCGGTTCCTTCGTCTGTTCGTACTGCGCGACGGCCTTGGCCATTAAGTCCTTCGATTCTCGCTTCAAAACCGGATTCACACCAATCCCGAACGTAAAGGTCACACGCAGTTCACGGCAAACGTCATACATGATCGGCACGCCGAATCCCGCATCCCCTCGGACCACGATTTCCACGTCCGGCCAGACGGCGCGCATTCGCTGAACGAGATAACGCAGATCGTCATCGGCTCCCAGGAATGCCGGACACGTGCCGTGCCGCAAGCCCACCAACCTCACCAGGTCATTTTCCGCGCAGGTGATGGCAACCGGCAGGTACTGGTTCTGATCATAGTGTCCGTGAAACAGCGTGAGTTGCTGTTGGCCGTGTGCCGGATCGTCGAAGGCATCCATGTCGAGCGTCACGCGAGCAGGCGGTGTTGCGTACGATTGAATAAACTTGTCCATCAACTCGTTCCGAAGTCGCCACAGATCGGCAATGCTGATGGCGTTCTCAAATCGGGACAACGTCGGCTGGCTCGCCAAGGGACTACCGGCCTCGCCCGGTGTGCGACCGCAGATGATTTGAAATGCAGGATCATAACGGAGCGTGTCGTGGTCGTTCTGGTCTTCGTAATCGGCCAACACACCATAGAGTCGCTGCCGCACCATTGCCGCCAAAGAATGCTTCACGCCATTGGAGTCGCGCAGATCGTGCAACGCGGCGGCAAACTGTTCGGTGAAACGGATTCGCTCGTCAAATTCACGAATCGGAAGTAAGCCCGCATCAGTCGTCAGAGGGGCCTCCGAAATCTCGATGTCCAGAGGGCGACCACCGAAAAAGTCGAATGACAATTGACCAACATCCTGTATACTCATCTTCGGCCTCCTTGCGTGCGCCTAAGTGTCTGTTGTCAATGCACTTCTACGCTGCCGGAGGCCGTTTTGTTGGCCCGCCCATGAATAATCCGGGCTAGATCGGGTTTTGCAACGACGCGTTGACGCGATTTCCAAAAACTATCCGACACCAGCTGAGCGCGTGGCTGCTGGATTCCACCACAGCCCGCCGGGACAACATGCGGAAATATTGGCTGTGAACGAACTACTTGGGATTCGTCGTAGTCTAGGCCTTAAATAAGCGTACGCCGCGCGG
>JANXOO010000867.1 GCA_025353525.1 Schlesneria sp.
GCCAATTGACCAGGTGAAACGTAGCTTCTGATATCGATGCCGACTTGGCATGCAACTGAATAGGCGACTTCGTTGGAACAAAGATGGTCTGTTCGGCTGATCGCCTTTTGATGAACGCGTCGAACGATGTTCCAAACTCAGGAAGTTCTATTTTAAAAATGTCAGCCTGCCCGAAAGATGCGAAATATCTTGAAAGGCTACGATCTGCAGAATTCACCTCTATCCGCAGCGACGGTCTCGGCACGAGGCGAAGGTACATTTTTGCGATCGCTTTTTCAGCTGACGTATTCGAATTGTGAACGACGACTTCAAGTTCGCCGTAGTCGATCATCGTTGTTGATTCGGACGTCGTGAAAATCGCCTTAACCGGCGGGCAATCAAATATCTCACCCATTTCTAATTCCTGTCTTTAGGGTCGGTTTCTTCGCTCAAGAACCACCGAAGACGTTACCACCCATCCAGTCAAGCATTGTTGCGTGTTCCGAAAAGGAGACGATCCAATCAGTCAAATGAGTTCGAGTCTTAATACAGATACTTCTGAAACCCGGTGAACGTATTCCTGATCTGATCGGCCGGTCCCAGATCTGCAACGGCATCGCTGACGGAATTGTTGTATTTGAGCCGCAGCAACGGCGCTACGTTGTTCTGGTCGAGTTCCCCAACTCCCACCTTCACGTATTGGGCGAGCACAAATTCGAGGAATGCCTGTTGCTTGTCATCAAACCGGGTTTGAATTTCGAGCTTTGCCCGCATCGCCCGCTCTTCACGAGTTAATGGAGCGAGAGCAAACGCCACGTACCCGAGTACATCAAACAGGTCGCTTTTCTCGGCATCGATGATCCGTTGCATCTCGATCATTTGTTCCTCGCCAAATCCCTTTTCCGCCAGACCGTCGAGCAACTTCGCCCTTGTCGCTGGATCGCTCCAGAGCGTTCGAAGTTCCGCTTCATCCTTGAAGAAGTCAGGAAACTTGCCGAACAGGGCGTCGAGAAATTGTTGCGCCGACATCGGTGTACCATCTGGATGCCAGAAACTTGTCGCCATGGTGTGTTGTATTAACCGAGCTTTCCCGTCGGCGAGTTGAACTTTGACCATCACCCGTTTCGGACACTCGCACGGCTTTTGGTGGCAGACGGGACAAGGTCCCCGTTCGCATTCGCACGGTCTTTTACCACAAACGTTGCACGGCTTTGGTAGTTCATTCACGCATTCGCACGGAGATGAGTTACATTTCTCACAAACGCATTCGCAGGGGTTCTTGCCACATTTCGTGCAGGGTTCTTCATCGAGCGGATCGCCGTCCCATTCCGGGTCTTTGAAATGCTTGTACGCTTCAACAAAATCATAAATTGTGAAGTAGTCTTTTCCTTCGAACAATCGCGTTCCACGGCCGACGATCTGTTTGAACTCGATGATCGAATTGATCGGACGCATCAACACGATGTTCCGAACATTTCGGGCGTCCACGCCGGTTGAAAGTTTCTGGGATGTCGTCAGGATCGTCGGGACACTTTTTTCGTTGTCTTGAAAGCTGCGCAAATACTGATCGCCCAATTCGCCGTCATCGGCTGTGACTCGAACGCAGTAGTTCGGCTCGGTGCTCGTTTTCAACTGGTTGATAAGATCACGAACAAGCAGGGCGTGTTGTTGAGTCGCGCAAAAGATCAAGGTTTTCTGTCGCTGGTCGATTGTCTCCATGATCAGCTTGACTCGATGCGACTCCCGTTCATTGATTTGGATCAGCTTATTGAAATCCTTTTCGACGTACTCTTTTTCTTCTTCAACTTCGCCTTGAAGGACTTTGTCGTCCGGCGTGTAGATGTATTTGTCTTTCGTCGTCGTAATCTGGCGAACTTTGAACGGCGTCAGGAACCCGTCGTTGATGCCGTCCTTCAGCGAATAGACATAAACCGGCTTCCCAAAGTATTCATACGTGTTGACGTTGATTTTGTGTTTCGGCGTCGCGGTCAGACCGAGTTGAACGGCCGGTGCGAAGTAGTCGAGGATTCCTCGCCACGTACTTTCGTCGTTCGCCCCGCCCCGATGGCATTCGTCAATGATGATGAAATCGAAGAAGTCGGGCGGGTATTCGCCGAAGTAGGGCGACGGTTTTCCATCCTTGGGTGGACCGGACAGGAACGTCTGAAAGATCGTGAAGAACAGGTTTCCGTTCTTCGGGACGCGGCCCTTTTTACGGATACTTTCCGGCTCAATCCGCACCATTGCATCTTCGGGGAAAGCCGAGAACGAGTTGTAGGCTTGATTGGCGAGGACGTTTCGATCGGCGAGAAACAGGATTCGTGGGCGGCGATCGGATTCCCGGCTGAGACTCCAGCGGCTTTGAAACAGTTTCCAGGCGATTTGAAACGCGATGAACGTCTTCCCCGTCCCCGTGGCGAGCGTGAGCAGAATCCGTTGTTTCTCGGCAGCGATCGCTTCGGTCACTCGTTCGACAGCGATGTCTTGATAATAGCGGCTTTGGTAATAGCCCCCTTTCGTCTCAAACGGGACTGCGGCGAAACGATCCCGCCAAACATTTTGCTGGGCGAACGTCAAATTCCAGAGTTCATCGGGCGTCGGATAACGGGTGACATCCCCTTCCGTTCCGGCTTTCATGTCGATGCCGTAGATCAATTGCCCATTCGTGGCATAGGTAAAACGGATCGCCATTTTCTCCGCATAGTTCTTGGCTTGTGCGACCCCCTCGGTATGAGCTTCATCCCATGCCTTGGCTTCGACGATGCCAAGTTTCGTGTTTCGATATTCGAGAACGTAGTCACATTTGAGTTTCTTCGCCCGTCGCCCAAACCCTTCGAGGCGTCCCATCGTGATTTCATACTCACGCCGGATGCGACTCCCTTCGACGACGCCCCAGCCAGCAGCTTTCAGCGCGGGGTCGATATGATCAGCACGGGTTTCCGCTTCGTTCATGGCGCAATTCTCGTTTTGGCAACAAGCCGATGGAGTGTCGTTATGTGCGTAACTCTTGAAGCTGCTTCAGCACAGAGAGGAATCGTGGCGCCCGTCCAATTCCCCAACCGGCAGGGAAGAGCGTTTTCAACTTCGCGGCGAGATTTGTGTCGCTCAGCAGCAAGACGAGAAGTTGGTCAGAACTAAGTGCGTCGATTTCCAATTGGGTACGAAGGTCCGGATTGACTTTCGCCGCCAACTTCTCTGCGATTGCTTTTCCTTTTTGAGCGGTATCGTCCTGCCAGTTAAGAGAAGTCTTAATACTATTCAACGAATCCAAGCCCAGTTTTTTGCAAGCCATGTAAAGTTGTCCCGCATTGGCAGCGAAGTTCGGTGCATCGGGGAAGAGTTCTCGCACCCTTGCCACAAAATCATACTCGTCATCGAATTCGGCCGTGTTCTGCTTCTGCCGTGCTTCAACGGCGTCTAAAGTCTCCGTGTTAACGGTGTCGCCGGTATCCATAAGCCTTCCAAGGATATTTAATAGCCCGTCTTCGTGCTTTGCCAATTTTCCCGCTAACGGCTTGTAGCGGAGGTCGTGCTCAATCTCGTTGTAAACGTGAGCGAGTAGACTGCAAACTTGAATCTCGCATCCGACACCTTTGAGATTCTCGTAGCGGCCGACCAGATCCTCGTCCTTGATCTGCACCATGCAGTGTGTCGCCCGATAGAACTCCTTATCCTTAACAACCGATTCCACGGAGCCGTCCATTGCAAACCCTCCAAATCGCTTCTGCACCAAGGTGACGATTTTCGGTCGATCGGTCTCGACGTAGGCTGTGATTCGCGCGCCCGAAAGATCCTTCAAGACGTTGAAAACACTATTCTCATCCGTATAATCGGTGGCGTGGTCGCCGTTCGCCATCTGCTTTTGCAATTTGAGACGAAGCCGTTCAGGGTTTTTCGGTCGCCATTGGACCGAACCGCGAATAACGTTTTCTTCGAGAATCTTTTGGCATGCATCGCCAATGAACTCGGAGAGCTTTGTGTACCGGTCAAACTCACGTCTGTAGCGTTCCACTGCTTTTTCTATCATGTCAGCGGTCAATGCCATTGGTTGATGTCTCCGTTGTTCAAAGTAGTTCGATCAATCTCGTGGTTACAATTGTTGACCGCTAAATGCTCGGTGTAAAACGGACTTTTTTAACTCGTCGAGCGCGGCAAGCTTGCGCTGGTAGAGTGATTCGAGGCGTTGGGTTTCGTTTCGAAGGTCTTTAAGCGTGGCAACAATCGTCCGTTGCTCTGAAATCAAAATTGGAAACGCGACGACAACTTCTCCGATTTTCGTTGGCGAGGTGTGCCGTACTTTCACTCCCGATGCACTCTTGTGGATCTTCTTCCGAACGGATTGCGTGTTGAATACGTGGAAGAAAAACTCATTGGTCCACGGGGCGTCAAATTTCTTCGTAACAAGACCGAGCCGTTGGTTGTGAAGAAACTTTTCCGATGGAGGAACGAGAATCGGACTTCCAAGCAGTCCCGCAGCTTGTTCCGTCATCGCCACCAACAAATCGCCTTCGCCTAACACAAAGTCTTTTGGGATTTCGCCTGTATAATACTTCTGCTTGTCGCCTCGGTCGCGATAGCCTCCTGACTCATTGAAATTACCTGGTGTCAAAAGAATGTAATCACCATCAGACGCAAAGAATTCACTCTTGAAGGCGAAACCATGCTTGATGTTGCACAACTCCGATAGCGGCTTCTCTACCCACCCTTCGCCTCGCCGATTGAAGATGGTTTGTAGATGGCTTTCAAACAGAGCGAGGGCGTTTTTGAGGTTCTTTTCGGCGTTGGCGTTGGCGGTGGCGATCCCCTCAAACGCTTCGTCCAGAATCGCGACAATCCGCCTCTGCTCGGTGAGCGGGGGAAGGTTGAAAAGAAATTCAAAAAGATGGGCGCGATTGACTTTCGGCATACCAGCCCGAGCCGAGCCGGTGATTGCGTATTCCGTAAACGATGGTGTCAACAGAAGGTGGAAGAGATAATCGCGGTTAACTACCCCGTCGATCGGCAAAAGCGGGTAAATGTCGGCACTGCACAACCCTACGAAATCAGGGCGTGCAACCTTCATAAGGTAAGGACGAATTTTACTGTAGAGGACCATCCTTTCGTCGAAGAGAAACTTCCCCGATTTCAGCCCGACTTGTGCTGCTGTCTTCAGGTCGAGCAAGTTTCCGTTCATTGATTCAATGTTTGCTCCGCCAACGTGAAACATCGAGTGATGTTGCATCTCTCGGGGGTCAATGAGCGCGGAGGATATACCGCAGACATCGCCCAATCGAACCTTGTGATCAAAGAATATTTGATGCTGTGCGAGGCGATGCAAAAG
>JANXOO010000873.1 GCA_025353525.1 Schlesneria sp.
GACCACGTTCAAAGTCCCATTGCCAGCCGGAATCGATCAAAAGCTGCCGGATATCACTTTCCGACCGATCGCATAACGCGCCGATTTGCCGGCACATCCGATCATGACAGAAGTGGACCAGAACGTTTCCCATATCGAATAAAAAAGTACGGATCACACTAAACCTCAACTGGTTTGAATCGGGTCATCGACCAGACGGCAATGAACGAGACGACCTCGACCGGAATACCGCTGCCGAAACACAAATACCGATTGACCGTCACTACACGATTGCCATAGAGTGCATAACAGATTCGACTTGAGTCGAGAAGAGCCAAACCGCCATACCCGGATCGTCCAGGTGAAGTGTTGGAGTTCAGGCTTGCGCCTGTCTTCCAATCCAACTTTATGAAACGACAAAGCCACAAAAGCCAACTTGAATCGACCGACGGAGCGACCAAATGCCGAAGAATTTTCAGGGTGGCGAAGAAACCGGGACGGAAACGATGCGCGGTCGCGATTGGCCTTGTTTGCGCCAGTTTTGCGTCTTTCTGGAAAATCGGGTCGGTCGCCTGAACGATTTGATGCGGCAACTCGAATCGCCCGATTCCCGAGTACTGGCGATGAGCATCGTCGATTCCGTCGACTTTGCAATGGTCAGACTGATGTTCAACGATGCCGACCGAGCCCGCGAGAAGCTGGAACTTTCGGGCTTCCTCTTTAGTGAGAGCGATGTCGTCGGGGTCGAATTGCCGGAAGGCGACAAGCCGTTTCATGAGGTTTGTTCGGCGCTGGTAAAGGCTGAGGTCAATATCCACCATGCGTACCCGCTGCTCTATCGCCGCAACGGACGCGGGGCAATAGCGATGTTTGTTGACGATGTCGATCAGGCCGTTCAGATTCTGCTAGAAGCGGGTCAACGTGTCATTACCGAGAACGATCTGCATGATGACGACGAATACATGTGACGACGAATACCTGTGACAATCCCGGTTTCAGCGGTTCACTGACCCGCCAGAATCCATGACGGTCCGTTCCCCGGATAACACCCGTTTTGCCGCACAGAACATCGCGCAAGGGGATCCATCTGGCCAGTTATTCCTACTTGGCAGATTAAATGACCTTGGCGATTGGCGAGAAATGCATGGAACGGGGAGAATTGTCTATATCCTGTCCATACTAGCATCGTGGCTTGAGTCAATCCATCTGATTTCTCATTTCTTTGCACGCTTTTCTTCTTCCGCCCGGTCTCGCTCATGATAACGATCAGGCGAATTGTGACGGGCTGAATTGGCCTGAATTGGCCGCCCAACCGAACTATCCTGCCCGTTTGGCCTCACTTCGACGGCCGACGCAATCGGATTGGCTGTTGCGTTGACACGTTCGATGTCAAACTTCTCTGTCGTTATCGATTCTTCCGCGTCAGAACAGGCAGATGCCGTTTGACATCACTTTTCCGCGCCCTATATTGAATTTCGACGACGCGGCTGTCGACAGTTGGCGACCCCAACCGGCGACTGCCACAGGGATTTGAAGGCCGCATGTCCGCCGTTCACACTTCGAGGGGGAGTGTGCAAGACCGGCGCTGGACGGACGTGTCTTTGGAATCCAGAGGGGCTGTTATGCTGTATTCAACACTGATCAACCGGACGCTCCGTGTATGGGCGACCGGATTTGCACTCGGATTTATCCATGCTCCTTTGCTGGTCGCTGATACAAGCGTTCCCAGAACGAAGGCTGTCTCGGTCGATGACGACCCTTCGGCTGCCATTCAAAAGGGCAACGAACTTCGAAACGCGCGGCGATGGGCTGAAGCGATCGAGTTCTACGAGACCTCGTTGAAGTCGTGGCCCGACAGCGACCAGTTGAAACAGGGGTTGCGTCAATCAAAGGTTCACTTCTCAATCGAACGTCGATACTCGGACAAATCGTTCGTCGAAACAATGCTGCCGATGACGCGGCCCGAATCGATGATGTACCTCGACGATGTTCTTGAAAAGGTCCGTCACTACTACGTCGATTCCGTCAGCGCCACGAACTTCATCGCTCATGGTACAGAAAGCCTGTACTTCGGCCTCAATAACGAAAAATTCCTGCAAAAGAATTTGCCCTATTACAGTGAATCGCCCAAGATTGCCGAAGTTCGAAGAACTCTGCGGGAACAGTACTGGAACAAATCGGTCAATGGCAGCGACGGTGCCCGCCGCGTCGTGGTCGAACTGTGCGATCTGATCCACCGCGAATTGAATCTGGCTCCCAGTGCCGTTGTCATGGAATTTGTTTTCGGCGGCTGCAATTCGCTCGACGACTACAGCAGTTACCTGACGCCAGGCAAACTCAGCGACCTCTACAACAATATCGACGGAGAATTTGTCGGGATCGGAATCGAAATGAAAGCCGAAACAGACAAGGGACTGTTGCTCGTCAACGTCCTTCCCGACAGTCCCGCATCCGAGGGCGGGGCAGTCACCGGCGACTTCATCGTTTCGATCGACGGTCGCGACTGCCGAAAGCTGACGACGGAAGAAGCGGCAACATTGCTGCAAGGGCAACCTAACAGCCGCGTTCGACTGATGCTGATCGATCCAGTGTCAAAAGAAGAACGACCAGCGAACCTGACGCGGCGAGCTGTTAAAGTGAAAAGTATTCCCGTTGTCAAAATCATCGACCGGGCCAACAAAATCGGTTACATCCGCATGACCGGTTTCCAGAAGAATACCGCCGACGAACTCGACGCTGCCATGACGAAATTGAAACGCGAAGGAATGCAAGCACTGATCTGGGACGTCAGAGGTAATCCGGGCGGTTTGCTGAACGCTGCTGTTGATGTCCTGGACCGATTCATGGGTAAAGGCATCCTGGTGTCAACGCGAGGACGAGTGCAGGATCAGAACACGATCTACTCGGCTCATGAAGATTTTTCGGACTGGAACGGGCCATTGGTGTTACTCGTCGACGGAGACAGTGCGAGTGCCAGCGAGATTGTGGCGGGTGCCGTCCACGACCATCATCGCGGGACGATTGTCGGACGCAAGACCTATGGCAAATGGTCAGTCCAGAGTATCCTTCCTGGCCACGCCGATACCGGATTCCGGTTGACGACCGCCAAGTTCTTTTCGCCGAACGGAAACACGTACGGTAAAGTGGGAATTCAGCCGGATGTAACAATTGTTGACGATTCCGAAAGCAAAGCGGCTTATCGAAGCCGCCGTCGTGGACAGATCGAAGATGATCGCGATATTGAAGCTGGCCTGGAGACTCTTCGCAAACAACTGGCGAAACGATGACTGAAGGAGCGGCCGACTGGTTAGTGACGACGGGGCGCGGCGAACGGCCGACGCTCCGTTGGTCATTTTCGGTCGACGCACCGCTCACCGATATTCGGCTTTCTCGTGAAACCGGCGAAGTCCTCGCGTCCGATACGGCGGGAGGTTTGTATCTGCTCGATCGCAGTGGCCAGGTTCGGGCGATGACGCGGACGCGGCATTCGGTACAGCGGCTGGCCTGGTCCGATATGGGGACTGGCGGGGCGGCAATCCTTGACGAAAGTTTCATCGGCTGGTTTGATCGCAATCTGGAATTTCGATGGATTCGAGAGCTGCCCGATCAATTGTTGTCGGTCGCCGTCGACCCGTACGGGACGCATGTTGCCCTTGGCATGGCAAACGCCGTGAACCTGGTCTATTCCCAGGCGAACAAAAAGGTTTGCCGGTTTGAAACGGCACGGCCCTTAAAGCACATTCAGTTTCTCGCGAATCGAACGGAACTGCTGGGCGCTTCCGAGTACGGATTTGTGGGGCGGTTTACGCTCAGTGGCACGAGTGTCTGGACCAGCAAGCTGTGGTCCACGATTGGGGATATTGCCGCCACCGGCGATGGCCGATCGCTGTTTATCGCGGGGTTTGCCCAGGGGATTCAGGCGTTTGACGGACAATCAGGCGACACTCGCGGAACCTTCGTCTGCGATGGGACGGTCGGGCTGGTGACGTGCGGATTCGCGAAGCGTAACATCGTCGCCTGTACACTCGAACGAACCCTGTTCAGCGTTGACGACAGCGGGTGCCCGCAGTGGAACGTGTCAGCTCCTGAAGATATCCTGCGAATCATCCTTTCCCCGCTGGGAGACTTTCTGATTTGCGGATTTGCGTCCGGACGAATCATGCGTTTCGACATCTTTTCGTAATTCCCTGCACGCCGCCGTCGTGTGGCTGGCACGTCAAAAACCGCGACGTTCACTTGCGAGCATAAGACGCAATGACTTAAAATATTCAGATTCGGCCATCGACAGGGTCTCGGAATATGCATCACCGTGACCCCAGTCAGGAATCCGGACTTCGTCACGAAAAGAACAATCCCGAATTTCATCAGGGAGACAATCCATGTCGTCAGCGCTGCTGCTTATGTGCCTGTTGGCTCAGACCGACTCCCCGGTGAAAACGGATGTTGCCGATCCGAGTCCTCTGGAAACGTTCAAGCAAGAGGCATCCGAATACGCGATTCGACTGGATGATCGATCAGCGTCAAAGCTGTCGGTCGACCCCAAACCACTGTTGCACTGGAGCAACCCGGCGCGGACGGCGGAAGACGGCGCGGTCTTTGTCTGGCTGAAGGACGGCAGACCAGAGGTGATTGGCACGATGTTCACCTACAAGATCGAAACTGTACGCAGGAAACACGAATTTCATTCATTGAGTGCGTCGCCGTTGACGGCCGAGTTCAAAGGCAAGCTGGCGTGGAAACCGGGTAAGCCGGGGGTCAAATTTCAGTCGATACCAGGTGCGCAGGCTCCTGCAGAGACCTCTCGCTTGCGGCAGGTTCAGTTGAAAACGCTCGCACGCGATTATGCTGCGACGATCAAATCGCTCGAAGGTGAAATCTCGGAACTGCGTTTGTTGCCGCAACCGCTTTACCACTACGAGCCGAAAGAGTCCGATGTCCTGGAAGGATCATTGTTTTCGTTCGCGCTCGGGACTGACCCTGAAGTACTGCTGCTGATTGAAGCGCGTCGCGTAAAAAATGTCCTGACGTGGCAATATGCATTTGCCCGCTTCAACTACGCCGAACTGTCAGCGACGTTCAAGGGAGAACAGGTCTGGCATGTCGACTCCGACGCCGCCCAGGCGGGACTCGTGATCGGCGACCGGGCACACATTGAAAAGATCTACACCAGCTTTCACCTCAACTGATTTTGAAGTGATCGCTCGTTGAGAGTTATAGTGCTCGCGGTCCGGATTGAGGCTTCGTTTGTGTGTCCGCTTCCGCGTTCGAAGTCGTACCTGCGTCACTG
>JANXOO010000885.1 GCA_025353525.1 Schlesneria sp.
GCGACGACCTCCTCGGGTGTCTTCGCAATCTTTGCCGCGGATACGATGGCCTTCACCTTTAGGTCGACGTCATCGACCTGGAAGCGCCGGGCCCACTCGTCGATCACGTCGAAACTTCCGGCCAAGTCGCCGCCTTGGGCGAGGAAGTCCTTCGTGTCGCACGAAGTCCACGAACACTCTTCGGTGCTTCGATCCCCAGCTTGACGGTGTTTCGATCAACATACAGCACCTTGATGACGATATCGTTGCCGATCAAAACCGTTTCCGACTTGCTTCGTGATAGTAGCAACATGATTGACAATCCTTTTCGGTCACTGAACCAGTAATCAGGTTCGTTTGAGCGTGTCGACTCGGGTTCGACGAAGATCGTCCCGACGACGAATGACTACAAAGCAATCGCAGTGCCATAACGCGATCAGCCAACCGAAATTCGTATCGATTAACCGATTATCCCCTGTTTCACAGGGGCGAATGTACGTGCGGCAGTGAAGGCTTGCAGATTTGGCATCCTCTTTGTCAATGCCAATTCTGAAGAATTTACAAATCGACGCTTAGCAACTTGCATGCGGCTTCGTAGCCCGCAGCGCGGAAGCCGTGCTGGTCCTCGCGGTTGTAGCCGTAAGCGCTGGTCGTGACTCGCGCAAGAGCCACAATCTGTCGCCAGCGGAACGCGGGTCGGATCGTCCGGTATTCTTCTCGGACGGTATTGAAATACTTTTCGCCGTGCAGACGACCGTCTTCACTGACAGCGTATTTCAACATTAGCTGGAACACGGGGTCGACCGAAAAACCGCGTTCGCCATAGATCTGTATCGCTGCGGTCGCCCGTCCCTGATCGTTGTTCCGAATGGCGTCTTCGGTTTCAGCGAGCAACCCGTCGGCAGATTGTATTTTTACCAAACCCCGGTGTTCGTCCGTCGGATAAGCAGGAGTGGTATAGGGTGCGGACTGAACTCCGGCATGATACGCCGCAACGATCAAACCAGTGATCGCGTGGTTTGACGCGCCCTCAACGATACGGCTCGACAGATTGACACGAGTCATATTGCGCCAGGCGTTGGTCGCGTCCGAGGAATGGACACCCGCCGAATCGCCATGCGTACGCCAGTTTTCAGCTCCCTGGTGCAAGACATACAGATTCGACGCCAACGAAATTGCTTCGCCGACATATTCAGGATTGATTCCGTCTGCCAAAGCCGCGGCGACCGCTTCGGCCGCTTTGTCACGCGGGCCGTTGTAGATTGTTCGTCCGAGTTCATCGATCGCCGCGTCGCCAGGGTCTCGATCGCCTAACGCCTTGCCGACAAGCTTGTACTGATCAAGAAGCTTCGGAACTAGCGAACGGATGGGTGATTCAGGCTGATTGTGCTGGATCCTCATCCGCTCATGATCGGCGCACAGTCGCACGCATTGCCTTAATATCGCGTGAGAATATTCTTTGCCCAGCAATCCGACCAGTCCATAGGTCCGGTGTGCAAAGACAAATCGATGTACGTTCAGGTCATCCTGCATGGCGGATTGCAATGCGTTGAACGCCGCAACCGGAGAACTGCTAACGGTGGCCAGCAATTTCTCCCCGGCTTCGCTGTCGACGCGGCGACAGGCATCGCGAATCCGCAGCCCCAGATCCTTTTCGGGGTTTGATTCGGCGGCATGTTCAGCGGCGTGCTCGGCATGGAACGCTTCGAGAGCTTCTTTCGACGAGTGACCGACTTTCTGAATTTGCTGCGAATTGCGGTACAAGACTTTTAACACAGGAAGCGGTTGGCGGTTGCTCGTCAGCAGTTGGCTCATTTCCAAAGCAGGCAACAACGCCATCGCTGTATGGAAGCCGACATAATCGCATCCCTCAAATGTCACCGCGTTGGCCAAGGCTCCTGCGGCGATCAGCTTTTTGAGATCGGTCTCGCCTTTCAGCAGCATACTTGCGAGTTGCGGCTGCAACGTCTCGGCAGGTGTGTTTCTCATCAACTCGACAAGCGAGGTGTGTTCGCCAAGCGGAAGTGGTTCGGTTCCACGTTCGGCAAACGCGGTCGAAAACCCGAGATCGTTTGCAAGCGACGCCCCCAGCCCGGCAGCCAGCATCCCCCGACCAACATCCGACAGAAAAACGCGACGGCTTGATGTGACCATGAGACTCTCCTGACTGCCTTTGGGAACTCGCCAGACTGCACACAATGACGATAGCAAGATCCATCAAACTTCGTCAATGGGTTGTCGCCTCGACT
>JANXOO010000907.1 GCA_025353525.1 Schlesneria sp.
TGACACCCGGTTTGTCACCGCCTGTCGCACTGGCAGATGTCAAAGTCACCAACATCAGCAACATGCCAAGCCGTGAAATTGTCTTCGTCATATTCGTTTGATCCTGAATTTCAGCGTTCAGTCTGGAAGTCATCGGTGG
Source organism: Schlesneria sp. (assembly GCA_025353525.1). Lineage (GTDB taxonomy): Bacteria > Planctomycetota > Planctomycetia > Planctomycetales > Planctomycetaceae > Schlesneria. Next base: position 140 of record JANXOO010000907.1, read on the forward strand.
CACAATTCGCTGCACAATAACGTGGCCACCCTGAAACCCGCTCCGCCATCGTTCTGCGGCACTTACTTCGCATGCTCACGTTCAAGACGATTGAAGTATTCGTCCAAACCGGACCGGAATTCTTCCGGTAATGAGGCCCCCGATTCGCCTGTGGCTTGCGACACGCCGCGATCTTCGCGGACTTCCTTGTCGTTGACGCCCGATCCGACCAGCGCCAACGCCACGTCATTCGTGGTTCCACTGCCGCCACCCCCGGGACTCGACCCGCCTCCGCCGCCACCTTTGGGGTTGATCTTCTTTGACTTCAACAGCAACTCGATTGCTTCCGTCTCGGCACCGATTGCCTGCGAACCTGTGTCGGGCCGTATCAGGATACTTGTGGCCTCGTTCATCACGGTCTCCACCTGACCTAACAGAGCAATCTCTTTGCCGAACTCATCCTCGCCGTCCGGCAACTCCCGAATTCGTACCGTCAGATTCGCCACTCGTTCGGACAATCCCTTTTGTGCGTTCGACAACTTCCCGGCTCGACTCTTGTGTTCCGCCTCGGCAATCGCCGGTCTGGCCTGCTCTGCGACCCGGGTCTCTTCGCGCAGGCTGACTTCTGTTTCGAGGATCTGCATCGCTTCGAGAACGATCGATGGAGGCAGACTGGCCTTCGATTTGCAACCGGGACATTTGCCACAGCACGCCGGATCGACAAGATCGTCGGCCCAGCGATCGAATGTATCTGACCAGAATTCGGCCTGCGCGATCGAGACTCCCGTCTCGACGCGAACGTCATCGCTCAGTTGCCGCAAGCTGCCAATCGCATCCTGTTCCCGCATCTCGTCGAGGACCGTTTTGAACCGCAACATACGTCGTCGTTCGAAGTACGACTGCATGTCGTCCATAATCAACGAAATGTCCTGACTGCTCGCCATTTCCTGTTTTGACAGATCGTCAATCGCCTGTTTCAGCGGTCCTGGTGTCTTGTTCTTCTGGCCGAACGACTGACCGACCTGATCACCGATCTTGCCGGCAATCACGTACTGTTTTCGTGAGGCCGCTTTCAATCGCTTGACCAGAGTACTTCCCTCCAGATTCGCGAGAACCTTGTTCAGCTCGTCAGCGATCTTTTCGAATTCGGCCAGCAAATCCTGCTGCGCTTTCACCGCTTCGTCCAGTTTCTGAGCAGCAGGGGCTGGCGGTTTCGGCTTGTTGTCGCCTGCCGCCACGATCGTTGTGACGGGCAGCGTCAGTCGCGGACTGGAATTGCTTTTGGACGGTTCTTCCGGTTCACCCTCGGACTTTTTCAGCGGATTCTGTGACGATTCGCGATCCGCCACTGTCGGTACCGGTGGCTTGGGCTTGCTGTCGCCCGGCTTCTGAGGCATCCCGGATCCGTTCGCCCGAATCTGTCCGGCCATCGGACCTGCCGGATTCGGTGGCTGATTCGCCAACGCTCCTGGCGCTTGCGAGGACTGCTTTAACAAGTCCGCCACATTCGGCATGCGATTGCCCGAAATGTCCTTCAGAATCTGCAACATTTCGGCCCACTTCTCGAGGTGCCCGACACCGAACTCGGGATTACGCATCGCCTGTCGTACGAGGTCTTCGCCGCCGTTGACCAACCCCGTCAGCCGCCGACCATTGGCACGCTCGGCCGTCGATTGCGTCTCGATCCGACGGCGATTTTCGGGTTGATCAAGTTCATCGGATGAGAGCATCCGCAGTTCCTGATTCGTGTGATGCAACTGCATCTCGCGGTCGCGGACTTCCAACGACTGCCGATGCCACTTACTCAGTTGTTCCGTCAACCAGATCGAATGTTGTTCGGCACTCATCACATATAGCAAATACGGACTCGAATACGTCCTCGATCGTCCGGGAAGATAATCTTCGACGAACAGGCGAACATTCAACGGCTGCGGTTCGATCTCAAGCGTCTTTGCACAGAACGTTCCGACCAGTTCGAGCAATTCTTTCTCGCTGGCTCCGGCCGCCAGAATGCGTTGCCCTTTGGCGACCTTCGAGACGGCAGACTTGTCGGCCCCTTGCCATTCGATGCCAACAACCTTGATTCCGAAATCGTCCTGAGCTCGCACTTTGAATGTCAGAGTTTCTGAATCGATCACAACTTTCTGTCGCGGAAGATCGTCGCAAGCAAGTGACGGGGCCTCGTCATCGCGAGCATTAATCGTCACCGTGAGCGGTTCCTTTCCCTTCAATCCGAACTCGTCTGTCCACTGAAATTGAACTTTCCGTGACGCGTCGACGGTGAATGAAGGACTCGTTGTCGTCTCACCCGGCAGATTCGTGCCGGTTTCCGTTACGGATGATGCGTCTGGTCGGTCTGCCGTCGACCATTGCGCATCGACCATTGAACGATTGGCTGTCGCCGTAAAGGTTGCCACGCTGCCATTTACGACAGTCACGGTCCCGCCGCGAATGTCTTTGTGCAACGGCTGTTGTCGTTCCAGGTATTTCGGCAACCGGATATCGGCAACGACGAGCGTCAGTTCAGGACGCAGCATCGGTTCCACGCGCACGTGCTGCTGCGCATCGCCGACGTACACTTCAAAGGGCGCCGCATCAATCTGAGGTGGTAGCGAAAAGTCATAACGCCCGTCTTTCAATTCTGCCGACAATGGCAACTGGCTGCCAAGTCGTGCGAACCCTTTCGCAGGATGCCATGAACTCTTGTCACGCAACCGTACGGGAAGCGTGACTGTTTCGCCGTGCGGAACGATCAACCGGTCTGGAAGTTGTTCGATGTCAGTAAATGTATAGCGAGGAATCTGCTTCCAGGGTGCAGCAAATCGTGCCCACGCATTGGATGCTGCCGATGGAAAGACCGCCATCGCAAGGACGGCAACGGCCGCCGGAACTGCGGCCATCCATGCCAGCATCCGATGTCTGGGATTCGGGACAGCGTCTTTGAAATCTCGTTTGCCAGCAACTTCAGCAACCTGCACGATCGCGGCTTCGCACAAGGCTCGTGAACGTTTTTGTTCATACTCGTTGCGAACGAGTTCGATCACACCCAGCATCTGATCGCCCAGACCGGGATAGCGGCGACTGAGGAGTCTGGCCAATTGTTCCAGATGGCGATTGCACCAGATCCACCGATGCAGGTAGATCGGTACGAACGCACAGACGCTGACCGCAATAAGAAAGATTGCCATCCGCGTCCAGCCGGGAGTGTCGATGACCCGATCGAGTCCGAAGACAACCAGGTACGACACGACGACTCCGAACAACGCCCCGCAGATTGCTTCGATTGATTTGATTTTCCAGACACGGCGCCGGAAATCGTCCAGTTGGTTTTGTAACGACGAAGGCAACGTCAGTCCGCCGTTTGGCAGCCCACCGTTTTTCAACGAGACGCTCATTTCAAAAATCTCCA
>JANXOO010000924.1 GCA_025353525.1 Schlesneria sp.
TGCAACGACGGGAAACTCAAATATCGGAGCGTTGACGTTAGCCAGTCGATCCGGGTCGAATATTGTCACTCATGTGATCACGTTCGGGGGCGAAGCCGCATCCGGCGGTACGCAGGCAGCGATGGTCACTGCGGCCACAGGCGGAAACGGCATGTTTTTCAATGCAGCCACAACTGCGCAGTTGCAACAGGCGTTTCAAACAATCGCTGACAGCCTTCCCGCTGTTCTTATCAAGTAGGAATTCGAAACATGTTGGCTCGACGAACGACGACCGGGGAGCACAATCGCCACATTGCGAAGTTTAATTGCTGTCATGACGCGACGATGATCAAAGGTCGCCGAGCCACAATGATCAAACGTCGCGGAGCGACGACGGTTGAACGTCGCGGAGCGACAATTATTGAACGTCGCGGAGCGACGACGGTTGAATTCGCGTATTGCCTTCCCATACTTCTGGCATTCATCTTCGGAATTCTGGAATTTTCCCGAGTCACTCAACTGCAGCAGTCGGTTCGACTGGCGGCGTTCGAAGGTGCCAGAGCGGGGATCACGATGGGTGCAGTCACATCGGACGCTCAAACCGCGGTGACTCGAGTCATGTCAGCGATGAGTATTTCCGCGTACACGACGACAATCTCACCTAACCCGCTCGCATACACCAGCCCGTCCGTGACTGTCACGGTGGCACTCGATCCAACTCAAAACGCATGGTTCTCGTGGTTTGTCAGTAGCAACAATACTATCACCGCCAGCGTGACCTTGCTGCGCGAAATCGATTCCGTTTCGGTTCCGTAAGAATCAGTATTTGAGAAGTCCGGCAGACCCGTTAGCATCCGGGGTTCAGGGACACAATTGAAACGATTTCGGTCCCGGAATTCATCATCCCCGGAAGTTCCGGCGAATTCGATCGGTTGGCGGAAAGGATTCTGTCATGCGGCATCTGCTGGTATTAGTATTCTTTTGCGGGATCGTATTGTCGGTTCGCCCCGTGTCTGCCTGGAACGAAGTGGGCCACATGACGGTGGCTCGAATCGCGTGGGATAAACTTTCTGATGGAGAACGCTCGGCCGTTGTGGCGATGTTGTCGCATCATCCCCACCTGCACGAACTGCTCTTGAAAGGGCGGCCTGCCCATGTTGCACAGAACGAATGGATTTTCGTTCGAGCTGCGACCTGGCCTGACAGTGTCCGCCCGCCACGACAGCATCACAATGAGCCGATGAATTCGCATTCGATTCACCGGTTTCATCATCCGACGTGGCACTATGCCAATTTCGAGTATCGAGCCGGGCAGCGCGAGACGGCACTGCCTGATCATACGTTGCCTCACGCCGGGCGCGTGTTGCCAGGCACGGGCCACTCGGCACCTGATCATTCGTCCCTGTCGCATTCTGCCGAGTCGCATACTGCCGAGTCGACGGACATCATCGAACAACTCGATCATTCCTGGCAGATCATTCGCGGCAAAGAAAGAGAGTATTCCCGGCCCGAAATCGAATTCGGTCAGCCAGAGATCCGTGCCATCCGGCTTTGCTGGCTAATGCACCTGACAGGCGACATTCATCAACCGCTTCACGTTGCGACATTGGTGGATCCGCGCACTCCGTTGCTTCAGCACGGGGACGAAGGAGGTAACAAGCTGGCGGTCCGGATCAATCAGACATCCGCACCGAAAAAGCTTCACTCTGTTTGGGACGACCTGCTCGGTAATAATCCGCATTTCGACAGGGTCGTGCAACTTGCAGAACGTATTACTCACGACCCGCAATTTGCCGAGAGTCGATTACCCGAGTTTTCGAGCCACAAGTACTCGTGGGAGTTTGCCGAAGAGAGTTATCAGGCGGCAAAAGAAGTGGTCTACCAGAACGGGCAGATCCGGTTTGTTTCCTGGGCGAGTGTCGAGTCCCGTGAAGTGGCGGCCGATGACGTTCCTGTCATACCACAACCGTCGCTGGATCGGGCACACGTCGTGGCCCATCGCCGCATCGCGCTGGCAGGTTATCGCCTTTCCGAGCGATTGAAATACATCGTCTCGCGAGACAATACGCGGCCTCTATCGGCAGGAGTTGCCGATTCTCCAGCGGGGTCGTCAGTACCCATGCGCCGATTCGTTCGATAGGGTGAGTTCTGTCTGGACACACTCTGGCAGATGAGATAATTGATGACGCGGTCTCTCCACGTCATCTCATTTTTCTGAAAATTTTCTTCGTCGTTCGAAATCATCAATCGTGGTTGACGTTTTTGCGTCTTCGCGCCGGGTTTTCGTAACTCCGCGTTGTTGTCACGCCGTATTTTCGCCTTGAATCCCGCGTCATTGCCAACTGCAATTTACACTCTGGAAAGCCCACGATGAAGTATCGGCTCGTCGTCACGCTGTTGGTGTATGTCGCGCTTTATACCGCGTGTCTGGTGGTCGCATTCCTGTTGAGGTTCGATCTGGAATTTCACGCCGAGGTTGCACGTCGGCTGCTGGAATCGTTGCCCTTCGTTCTGATTGTGAAAGCGACAGTGTTTATCGCAACTCGCGAATGGCGGCGGCGACATCGCTATACGACAATGAACGATATTGTGGCGATCATCGTCACAGCGAGTGTCAGTTCGGCGATGATCGGCGCTCTGCACGCAATTGGACTGCTCCAGTACAGTCTGCCTCGTTCAGTGATCGCAATCGACTGGTTGTTGACGGTCCTCGCGACCGGGCTGTTGCGGACATCTGTTCGATTGTGTCTCGAACGATCACACTATGAAGGCTCGCATTCCGAACAACTGCGAGCTCTTGTTTTTGGTGCGGACACAAAGGCAATTTCGATCCTGCGAGCTCTTCAGAACGCATCCTCGGAATACAAGGTCGTGGCTCTCGTCGACCCGACAGGTGCTGCTGCGAAGTCGCTGATTGGCGGCGTTCCCGTCGCGACATCGTCACAGGATGTTTCAGAAATCGCGCGACGTTTCCTTGCGACACACTTGTTGATTCCCAGCGGAATTCCAGGCAAGACGGTCAGAGAATTGCATCGGGTTTGCCGGGAAAATGGTCTCACCGCTCGCGTGATCCCCGATGTGAACGAGATCGTCGCCGGACGCGTCAAACTGACGATTCGCGATGTCACGATTTCGGACCTGTTGCATCGTGAGCCGACTCGAATTGATCTGGACAGCATTGCCGACTGTATTGAAGACAAGACCGTCCTGGTGACCGGTGCAGCGGGCAGCATCGGGTCGGAATGTTGCCGCCAGATCGTTGAACTCAAGCCGAAAACACTGATTCTCGTCGATCATTCCGAATACGGAATGTTCCAGATCGAGCAGGAACTGGTTGCGAAAGATATCGGCGATGTTGAACTGGTTTATGTCATCGCCGACGTGAATGACCAGATCGCACTCGGACGGGTCTTCGGCGACCACTTGCCGGATCTGGTCTTTCACGCGGCCGCATACAAGCATGTGCCGCTGATGGAACAGAACGTGCAAATTGCCATTCAGAATAACGTCATGGGGACAAAGTCGATCGTCGATCTGGCGGATCGGTTCGGCGTCGAACGTTTCGTGATGATCTCGACCGACAAGGCCGTTCGACCGACGAGCATCATGGGGGCAACCAAGCTGGTCGGCGAAAAATATCTTCAAGCCGTCGCGACGAAATCAACGACGAAGTTTATTACTGTGCGATTCGGAAACGTCCTGAATTCTGCCGGAAGTGTTGTCCCGACGTTTCGTCGGCAAATTCTGGAAGGTGGACCGATCACGGTGACTCATCCTGAGATGACCCGGTTTTTTATGACGATTCCCGAGGCCGTACAGCTTGTCGTGCAGGCGGGAGCGATTGGCGACTCGGGGCAGGTGCTGATTCTTGATATGGGTGAACCGGTCCGGATCGTCGATCTGGCCAAAGATATGATCGAGCTGTCGGGGCTGCGATATCAGGAAGATATCGACATTGTCTTTACGGGACTCAGGCCCGGTGAAAAAATGTACGAAGAGCTGTTTTACGGCAGCGAAACGAAAGCGAAAAAGATTCACGAAAAAATTTTCTGCGCCGAACGGGAACCGATTCAGGCCAGTGCGATCCGACGGCATATTCAGGAACTGGAACGTGCGTCTCGCGGTCGTATGATCGAAGCACGCAATGCCATCTGGAGTGTCGTTGCCGAGTACGAGGCAGATGACGCCTCGACAGCGGCAACTTTGTCGTTCCAGGGGCCGCAAGTGGCCTCACGAAAAGCCGCCTGACGACGCCTCACTTCACGCGTGCGTTTTCCACGAACTGGCGGACGAGTTCCGGATCCTTGATTCCCGGCGACGATTCGACTCCGCTCGCGACATCGACTCCCCAGGGGTTTGTTGCAACAATTGCCTGAGCAACATTGGCAAAGGTCAGGCCACCCGCCAATATCAGTGGTGGCCACTGATCACAGTCATACTCGCGAACCAGCGCGTTCCAGCAGACGGTTTTTCCGGAACCGCCGAACGAGCCTTCGACATGAGCATCGACCAGGCAGGCGTCGAGGCTGATCTTTAATGAGCGACATTCGTCGAGAAAGATTTTCAAATCCGCCAGCCCGTCATTGCGCATGCGCCATGCACGGATGAGTCGGATGTGGGGCAACAGGTGATGCAGTTCGGCGAGATCTGATGGTGTCTCGTCCCCGTGAAATTGCACCCTGTCGAGGCGACATTTGTCGGCGATCGACGCGATGTCAGAGACCGGCTGATTGACGAAGACCCCGACTCGCTCGACTTCCGGGGGCAAATTCAAAGAGATTTCGACCGCTTGATCGATTGTGACGGATCTCGGCGAACGGGAATAGAAATTCAACCCGATCGCATTGGCACCGGATTTCGCGACCTGCAATGCTGTTTCGCGGTCTCGAATCCCGCAGATTTTGATCCACATGATGACCAGTCCTGACCCTGCCCGCCGAGCCCGACAATTCGATTGGCAGGCGGCGACGGCGATGGTCGCTCGCAAATGAAATTGACTCATTAAAGGCCGTTAGCATCACCTCGGTCGCCTGGTTCGCGGAATTGTATACAAAATCGCATCGCCAATTTAAGCAGACCTCATAAAGCACCAGCATATCAGGAGACAGATTATTCCGCAGCAAAGTATTTTTTCAATTCTCGCATCAGGATCTGAGTTCTCGCTTCAAATGCCTTGCCATTGCGATACCACCCGAGCGAACGCATTTTGACGTTGATTCGTACTTTTCGGGAACGTCCGCTTCGACCCGAGTCTTTCATCAAAAGTTCGATTTGAACTCCTTGACGCGAAGGTGACGACCTGAAATAGCCCGCCAATCCTGCTCCCGAAAGATTTACCACAACCCGCTCGGGACTGGCATCAGCGACGTGAGCCTTGTGGTCGCTAATGAATCCTCCGAGCTTGTAGTACACCAGTTCCGAACCGATAAACGCAGAAAAGCTGCTCGAAAACTCGAACGTGCATTTTGAATCGCGTTTGGCTGCCCCGACTTCGCTGGCTTCGAGTTGAGCTCGCATTAACGAACAGGTACGGTCGCGTCCCGCCTCCTTCGCCGCATAGAGCGCC
>JANXOO010000927.1 GCA_025353525.1 Schlesneria sp.
TTGACGCGACAGTGCCTTGAGGTTGCACTGGAACATCGCCTGCCGGTGGGCATCATTACGAAAAATGCTCTGATCGTCCGGGATCTCGATTTGTTGCGAGAAATGGCATCGCTGCACCTCGTCCACGCGAATATTTCGATCACGACACTCGACCCAGACCTCGCACGAGTCATGGAGCCGCGAACCAGTACCCCTTCCGCGCGTCTGCGGGCCGTTCAAATGTTGTCAGACGCCGGGATACCGACCAGGGTCATGGTGGCCCCGATAATTCCCGGCCTGAACGATTCAGAAATTCCCGCGATCCTTGAAGCGGCAAAACAATCGGGCGCATCAGGAGCCGGGTATATCATGCTTCGGCTTCCGCTCACCGTCGAGCCCGTCTTCCGCGAATGGCTTAATCGCACGCATCCGTCGAAGCTCGACAAAATCGAAGGACTGATCAGGGACATGCGAACTGGCGCATTGAACAATTCGGCGTTTGGAGTACGAATGACGGGGAGCGGTCAAATCGCCGATCAGATCAAGAACCTGTTTCGGGTCTTCGTCCGGAAATTCGGGATGGACAACAATTTTCCTCCTCACGATTTCAGCCAATTCATACACGCGACCCCTCAATCAGGACAGCTTCGGCTGTTTTGATATTCTTCGACAGGCAATCGCCGAACGATCCGTTTGGAACCACCGGGGCGGGGGCACACTGATGCGAGAATGTATTCCAGGCCTCGTTTGGATCGGAAATGCCCGAGACGCGAGAGATGTGATATCGGTTCTAAAACTTGAAATCGTCGCCGTTGTCGATTTGGCCATTGAAGAAACCCCGTGCCGGTATCCTCGGGAAATCATCTACTGCCGTTTTCCTTTGCTCGATGGCGAAGGGAATTCCCCGGCGCTGTTGCGAACGGCGATCCTTACCATTGCGATGCTGATCGAAATGCAACTTCCGCTATTGGTTGCATGTAGTGGAGGAATGAGCCGATCACCCGCCGTCGTTTCTATGGCACTGGCCCGAACAACAAATGGATCTTCGAACGACTGGCTGAAACGGCTTGCGTCCTCGGGTCCGTGTGATGTCGCAACCGCATTATGGCATGATCTTCAAGCATGCGATGCCGTGAGAAACAGAACGCATTGACAATGCCAACTGAAACGTGCGACAGCACACCTCGTCATCGCCGGCACAATCAGTCCTGAAGGTTGTGCAATCGGTCCCGGAAAAATCTTCAGGTCATCCCGTCACCAGATCACCTGGATCTGTTGCCGAGCCGGTCATCACCAGTTTCACTGTTCCGAAAGAGCGTTTTGATAGATGCGGCGCTGAGCTTTGAACTTCGTTCTCATTACGATTTTTCGTTCGACAGGATTTTTGCCTGTTGCGGTCAGAAACCGCTGTTGCAAACTGACCAGCCCGTCAAGTGACACATTCAGCAAAGAGGCGAGCCAACTCTGTTTGCGATTCCGCTGCGCGTCATATGAATGCATTCTCTTACTTGACATGATTTGCTCCCGATTTCGTGATTCGTCACAACGCAGCGGGAGTATATTTCTGCAACCTTGCGCCATTATGAATTGAAGGACGAATTCAGGTCAGTGGACTCAAGAAAGTGAAAGCGGTCGCCATCTGGCACGCGCTCACGTTCGATTTTATGCGAATGATGACACTGAGGTGTGTGACGACATGAGAACGGAGAAGCCCGTAGAGATGTAAGGATCGGCGCATGAACAATTGTCGCAAGTTGCTGACATGCCAGTGGATTTCTCCAGGGCGAATCGTCGAAAGAGGAAGTTAACCACAGAGGCACAGAGACACGGAGAAGACAAGCAAGAAAAGCAAGA
>JANXOO010000928.1 GCA_025353525.1 Schlesneria sp.
GTTTCCGTTTTTCCGACGACCTTGATGATGGAATCTTCAAGAGCGGCAGCGGGATCCTGTGCCGCCACTTGGCAGGCAGCCGCGAACGGCAGCACGCACGCAAGAACAAGCGACCTGAATCCGCGAGATTGAGGGATGTCGTCCGTCATTTTTCGTCTTCCCGATTCAATCCCGCCAGACCGGTCATTACGATGTCAATCGTCACCCCCACCTGCCATTTTCTGGCCGTTGGCAAAGAACGATGCCATCACTTTTTCTCGCAATTCACCGACAAGTTCGGGATGTTCTTCAAGATACGTTCGGGCCTTTTCACGTCCTTGTCCCAGCTTGGTCGAGCCATACACATACCAGCTGCCGCTGCGATCAACGATGTTGTATACGGCCGCCATGTCGAGCACATCGCCTTCAAGACTGATTCCGCGCGTACCCAGCATATCAAATTCGGCAACGCGGAATGGCGGGGCCACCTTGTTCTTGACGATTTTGACCTTCATCCGGATGCCGATCATCGTTTCGCCATCCTTCAGCACGGCCAGTTTTCGCACGTCGACACGGCACGAACTGTAAAACTTGAGGGCTCGACCACCGGGTGTCGTTTCCGGGGACCCGAACATCACGCCGATCTTTTCGCGAATCTGATTGATGAAAATCACGGTCGTCCGTGATTTCGAAATGCATCCGGTCAGCTTTCGCATCGCCTGACTCATCATACGAGCCTGCAGGCCGACGTGCGAATCGCCGATTTCGCCGTCAAGTTCCGCACGCGGTACGAGTGCTGCGACCGAGTCAATGACGATGATGTCGACGGCGTTCGACTTGATCAGCATTTCGGCAATTTGCAGTGCCTCTTCGCCGGACGAGGGCTGACTGACGAGTAGTTCTTCGAGGTTCACGCCCAACCGCTTGGCCCATGCCGGATCGAGTGCGTGTTCGGCGTCGATGAACGCCGCCACTCCACCTTCTTTTTGTGCGTTGGCGACAGCGTGCAAGGCCAAAGTCGTTTTGCCGCTCGATTCCGGCCCGTAGATTTCGATAATTCGGCCACGCGGATAACCCATTCCGCCCAGCGCCAAATCGAGCGACAGCGAACCCGACCCGATCCCCGAGACTGTCATCGCAACGTTGTCCGAGAGCTTCATGATCGAGCCCTTGCCGAACGCTTTCTCGATTTGCCCGAGTGCATTGTCGAGCAGCTTTTTGTCGCCCGCTTCAGTGCCATCGGAATCGTTTACAAATTTGGCCGCTCTCGCCTTGGCCATAACTGCATCCTTGAGTGAAATAGTCAAAAAACGGTAGACGACCTCGTCGCACGACAAAGCAGTCCCTCGAAAGTAGGGTTTCACCTTCCGTTTCGCAAGCGACGAACAATTTGCGGCTGCGGCGGAATTTGTTGTGTCAAAAACCCGGAGGGGTTTTTTTTTGCAATTCGAGCCTGCAGACGCGGCTTTTCGCGATTCCTTTCGTCGACCTGCCAAGGCCGCCACGCTGCGTTCACGACTCGAGTGTTTATCGCTGAAAGTGGCGCTGAAAGTGGCGTCGACTCTGTACAGCCCCCGTGATAAGCTGGAATTTGTTCGTTTGAGAGGAACTTGTCATGACATTCGGAATGTATTTCGTCATACCACATTGGTGGGCCACCGTTGTCATCGTGGCCGTGTTTATGACTGTGGTTTTGGCGCTCGTCGCGGCGATTTGGGCTTTCTTTCGCAAGGATCGCGACGGATGCCAGTCGTCAGAGATTCTGCAAGATGTCGACCGATCTTTGAAGATCCGCGAAAACAGCGTATATACTGCTCGCGGCACGAATTGAGTCTTTTGTCTCACGTTATCGTCCATCGGAATCCCGGACAATTGACGGGCTGCGAACAGTGATCGTCCCGGCCCGCGTGCCATACCCATCCTTGATCTGTCGCGGATTTCCTATGCACCTGTTTTTGACGTTCCGGTCCCCAATTCGCAGACCCTTCGCGGCATTGATTGTGGCGGTCGCGATCGCCGCCGCAGGGTTCGCCGCAACCGGATTTGGAACAACCGGGTTTGCCGCCGAAGAGATCGGGGTCAGTGTTCCTGACGGATTTGAAGTGACCGAATTTGCCGGAGACGAACTGGCCCACGACATTTATTCGATGACCATCGATTCAAAGGGACGCGTTGTTGTCGCCGGGGCTGGCTATGTCAAAATCCTGATCGACAATAATGGTGACGGAAAAGCCGACGAAGCAAAACTGTTTTCGACGCTGCCGGCGAACGGAGCCCAGGGAATGTACTTCCACGGTCGCTCGCTGATTTGTATCGGAGATTCCGGAATCCTCCGACTTGACGACGCGAACGGTGACGACAGGGCCGATGGGGCTCCCGACGTGTTTCTTAAATTGAAAACCGGTGGCGAACACGATGTCCACTCGATCCAGCAGGGCCCGGACGGCTGGTGGTATGTCATCGCGGGAAACAACGCGGGGATCACTGGCAAGTATGCAACATTGCCGACGTCGCCGATAAAGAACCCTCGAGCCGGCGTTTTGTTCCGATTGAAGCCCGATCTGACAGGCGGCGAATTGCTGGCAGACGGACTTCGGAACGGCTACGACTTTGCCTTTAACGCTTTGGGTGATCTCTTCACCTATGACAGTGACGAAGAACGTGAAATCTCGCTCCCCTGGTATCGGCCGATCCGGGTCAGCCACGCGTTGACCGGTGCCGACCATGGCTGGGTCAGCAAGAGCTGGATGCGTCGCGACGACTATTTCGATATGCCGCCGCAAATGGCTTCGTTCGGACGCGGTTCGCCCACCGGCGTTGCGTGTTATCGGCATACGCAGTTTCCCGAGAAATATCGCGGAGCGCTGTTCGTGCTCGACTGGACATACGGCCGCGTCCATGCGTTGCCGCTGAAACCCGCCAACGAGACCTGGTCCACCGAGCCCGAACTATTTGTGGCGGGGACAGGCCAAAACGGATTCGCCCCGACGGATGTCGAGGTCGGGCCGGACGGGTCGTTGTATGTTTGCGTGGGTGGTAGGGGAACTCGAGGTGCCGTCTATCGCATCCGTTACAAGGGGGACTGCAATCCGGCAGATGCCACACAACCTGAAAACGAAATTCCCGACACGAAACTCGCACGGGTCCTGAACGCGAATCAGCCGCTCAGCAGTTGGTCGCGAGCCGACTGGAAGCCGACCGCAACAGAATTGGGTCCATTGCCGTTTCGGCAAGCCGTCGTCGATCGTTCGCTGTCACCGCAGGCCAGGATTCGAGCCATCGAAGTCCTTGTCGAGCTGTTCCATGGAATCGATTTGCCCACATTGAAGTCGCTTGACGCTGACGATCCGGAACAGGTCCGGGCCCGTGCAGTCTGGGCCTGTGGTCGCTCGACATTGGCTCCGGTCGATCCTGATGTCGTACAACATTTCCTTGACGACCCCAACCCGCTGGTGGGCCGTTGCGCCCTGGAGTTGTGCCTGTTTCAAGAACCCGCGAAATTCGACTGGACGAAGATCATCCCCGGCCTCTCGCAACGATTGCTTGGCCCCGACCGATTCAATCGTTCACTGGCCGCTGCGGTCGTCGGTCGAATGAACGAGAAGGACTTGCCGGCTGTCGCGGCAGAAACCCGACGGATCGGGGCGCGAGCGGTCATCAGTTATGCCTTTGGATGGCTTGGCCGATCGACGGACAATGCACGTCGCGTGCGCAGTGTGATTCCACCGCTGGCAATCCTGGTCCTGAAAAAGAAGGAAAACTCCGTTGAACTGCGACTGGATGCCGTTCGATTACTGCAAATGTCGTTGGGCGACATGGGGCCTGGTCCAAACCGGCCTCCGGTTTTTGACGGCTACGCCAGCAACGTCAATCTGGAAGAATTTGAACGCGAACTCGATCCATTGCGAGTCCAGCTTGCGGAGCTGTTTCCGACGGGCGAATCGAAACTCGACGATGAACTTGTACGGCTGTTCGCGATGATCACAACCTTCAACGGAAAAGTCATCGACGCGATCTGCGACCGATTGACGGACGGCTCTGATCCCGTCGACGACATCCATCATCTGGTCGCATTGGCTCGATGTCCGATGACGCATACGGTCAGACAGCGCGACAGAATCGTTACGGCACTCGTGGAACTCGAAGAAAAGATCGTCGCTCGAAAACTGCCGCAAGACGCCAGTTGGCCCGATCGTATCAGGGAGATGTGGCTGGCCTTGGCTTTGGCTGATCGTTTTCTTGCCCCGGCGATTGTCGGGCATACGAAATTCGGGCGGCCGGGACACACGGTTTTTCTGAATCAGATGCCGCCGGAGCTTCTTCCGATCGCGCGGAATTCTTTTGCGAGGTCAATCGCCAGCGACCCCGATTATGCGTGGAACAACGATGTCATTTTCGCATTAGGCGATTCAAGCGAGCCCCAACATCAGGCATTGATCCGCGAGCAGTTCGAACGGTTTTCTGTTCGAGGATCGGTCCTCGTGATACTGGCACGCAACCCCGTTGCCACCGACAGGGACAAATTTGTCGCCGGTCTGGAATGGTCGCAAACGGAAGTACAGGCTGCCTGCCTGACGGCACTGTCAACACTCGGCCCAGTCAAGAATCCGGTTGAACAGATTTCACTCGTGAAAGCGTTGCGGAGGTTGGGAGCGGACGAAGCGGAATTTGCGGTCCGCGAACAGGTCGTCAAAGTCCTCGAACGAAACAACGGAAAAACGTTTCCGTTTGTAGTTGGCAAGGAAGGACATCGTCCGCAGCCGGACACAGTCAGGCAGTGGTCGAAATGGATCGAGTCAAAATTCAAGGACGAAGTCGCGGCGGATTTCGCGGGTCAGGAAGAGGACGTGACACAGCTCAAATCGATGCTTGCCAAAGCCGATTGGGAACACGGAAACGCAGTTCGAGGCGCTGAACTGTTCACCCGACGTGCCTGTCTGCAATGCCACAACGGCCGCAGCGCCCTGGGCCCCGATCTGGGAGGCGTCTCGAACCGGTTCTCGCGGGAGGATCTGTTTACGGCGATCGTCTTGCCGAGTCGTGACGTTTCAAACCGTTATCAAACGACAGTGGTCACGACAAAAAGTGGCAAGTCCTATTCCGGCCTGATCGTGTACGAATCGGTTGACGGCTTTTTGCTCCGCAATGGAACCGGCCAAACATTCCGGATCGAAACATCGCAAGTCGACGAAAAGCGAAAGTCACCCATTTCGCTGATGCCTGCCGGACTATTAAAAGGTTTTACGCCAGAAGATTACGCCGACTTGTACGCCTATCTCAGAAGCATCGGCGGATCGCGAACGCCATGAAACGACGGATAACACCCGCCAAGAGTTCGCCCAGCACGGCTGGTTGACCTATCCATTGAGCCAAAGCACCGAGCAACTTGGCCGATGCGAACATCACCACCAGTAAGCCCAGGAATTGCGGAACGTCCAAATGACCCATGCGTTAAATCCTGTTTTGTTCGGCCTGTAATCTTGACGACATCGTAGCGGGGAAAGTCCGTGGAAGTTGGACTCTTCCGCAAATTGCGATTCGCCACCACTGTTTTCGACTCAATCAATGGGAGGTTGTTTCACTTTATCGGACACCGTAACCGTTCACGGGCAATACAGGGGAACAGACCCGATTTTGCGGGTGAAACCCTCGTTGGAGACACTTTTGGGGCTCGTGGCTCAGGTTTATTCGCTGCAAAAA
>JANXOO010001002.1 GCA_025353525.1 Schlesneria sp.
CGCCGCGTTTTATTCTGTCTACACGACGCCCGCCGATTCTGCTCTGGTACTGGGGATGATTTCGCCCGTCGGAGCTGCCTTCATCGGGCTCAGCTTGCTGACGATGATGCTGGTCAATGCCCAAGGCGTGACGGCGCTCACCAGCGAACGCGATACCGGAACCCTGGAATTGCTGCTCGTGACGGACATCAGTGCCAGAGAATTCATCTTTGGCAAGCTCGGTGGAGTCCTGTTTAACAGCAAGGAACTGATCCTGGTTCCCCTGGGATTTATGGTCTGGTACGTGACTCGCGGAATTTTGTCATTTGAAAATTTTATCTACGTCACGCTGGGTTTTCTGTCGTTGATCCTGTTCGCGTCGATGCTGGGACTGCATTCCGGCCTGAGCTATTCGATTTCGCGGACGGCGATTGCCAACAGTCTGGGGACGATGTTCTTTTTGTTCGTCGGAATCTTCATTTGCATGATTCTGATTCTGCAGGCACGGGCATCGTTCGGATTGCAACTTCCAAGTTTCCTCGTATTCATCCTGGGCGGAAGCCTCGGACTGTGGGCATCGCTGACGCATCGGAATCCGTCACCCGCATTGACCCTCGCCGCAGGCATTCTGCCGTTCTGTACGTTCTATGCCATCACCAGCTTTCTGCTCGGTCAGACGCTGGGGGTCTGCCTGTTTGTCGTTGCCGCCTACGGATTCACGACAATGGCGATGCTGATTCCCGCGATCGGTGAATACGATTCGGCTCTGGGGCGATCAGAAATGCCCAAGGGGTAATCCATTTGTCCTGCTGCAAGCCGTCCCGTGACACGGTCAGGTTGCAGCCAACGCTCGTTCCTGACCATTCGGAAACCGGATCTTCATGATTGTTCGTTTATCATTCGTCGTTGTTGTTGCAATGGGATTTGGGTCGGTTTCATCAGCCATTGCCGTAGATCAGATTCACCCGCGCGTCCCCGGTTTTGACCGGTTTTATTCGGTAAAACCGACCCAGTCTGCTGACGACGATGACGAGCAACCTGTGCCGCACGACGCCGTGACCGGTGGGCGGATTCTTCTGGGTGAGCTCAACTGTACGTCCTGCCACACGATCAATGTCGCCTCGCAAGCACGCGTTTCCACGAAGCAAGCACCGGTTCTGGATGACGCCGGAAGCCGAATGCAAGTCGACTGGATTCGTTCGTATCTTGCCAATCCTCATTCGGTAAAGCCTGGCACTACCATGCCTGACCTGATTGCAACGCTTCCGGAATCATCGAAAGCCGAGGCGGTCGAAGCACTGACACACTTCCTGGCGTCGACCGGCAAGGTGATCGAAGGTCGATCTGATCCGGCATCCGCCAAAAAGGGGGAAGCACTGTTTCATTCGGTCGGATGCCGGGCTTGCCACAATGCGACAGATGAGAATGCCGCTGATCTCGCCACGTCCGTAAATCTGCCAGACCTCGATAAGAAGTACACTGGCCCTGGATTGATGGCCTTTCTGCGCGATCCGCTGAAATCGCGACCGTCGGGCCGAATGCCCGCGATGGGTCTGACCGACGACGATTACCGCCATCTCTCGAACTTTTTTATCAAAGGCGGACGAGTCACTCCCAATCTCAAATTCGAGCTCTATCGGGGAAGCTGGAACAAACTGCCGGATTTTAGTGAACTGCCTGTAGTCCGTCGTGGAACTGCTGCGGGGTTTGACCTGAGTGTTGCGGAACCGCCGAATGGAATTGGACTCAGGTTCACAGCGCACCTGCACATCGCAAAAGCGGGCGAATACGAGTTCATTGTCGGATCGGACGACGGCAGCAAATTACGGATCGGCGATGACCTGGTGGTTGATTGCGATGGCATTCACCCTCATCAACATGTCGCTGGCCGAAAGACACTCGGCATCGGTTTTCACAAAGTCGTTGTCGAATACTTTGATGGTGGTGGAGAGACGAGTCTGGAAGTCGATATTGCCGGGCAAGGACTGACCCGACAGCCGCTCTCCGGATTTCTGTTTTCCGAGCCCGTGATTCCTGAGCCCGATCCAGGCAAGCCAACGTTTTCGGTCGACGCGGAACTCGTCGCAAAAGGGCGAACTCTGTTTGCACGGATCGGTTGTGCGTCGTGCCATTCGATGACTGTCGATGGCCGGAAGATCGCGTCGGAACTGAAGGCGCCACAGTTGGCGGAACTTCGAGCAGACGCCGGATGCCTGGCGAAAAATGTTCCTGAAAAATCGCCAAAATTCGGGTTGAGCGACGCACAACGGCATGCCCTGGCACTCGCATTGAAGAACCCGTCAGCCGAGTCGCCGTCCGAGACTGTCCACCGCACACTTGCCACGATGAACTGCTACGCCTGCCATCAGCGCGATAAAATCGGAGGTGTCGAGCGAGTGCGTGACGGGTCGTTTCAATCATTGCAAAAGGAAATGGGTGACGAAGGGAGACTGCCTCCGAATCTTTCCGGTGTCGGAGACAAACTGCAACCGGATTGGCTGCGTCATGTTTTGCACAACGGATCTGATGAACGCAAGAATTACATGGTGACGAGAATGCCGAAATTCGGACCGAAAGACGTCGATCCGCTGATTGGACTGTTCGCCGATGTGGACCAGAAACCCGTTTCAATGCCCGATGCGAATTTTCCTGAACCCGATTACCGGGTGAAAGCGGCTGGAAGGCTCATGGTGGGTGGCCAGTCGCTATCGTGCATCAAGTGCCACGATTTTGGGCCTCATCCTTCGACTGGGGTGCGAGCCATCAGCCTGACGACGATGAATCGACGATTGCGGGCTGACTGGTTCTACCGGTATGTACTCGATCCTCAGGCATATCGACGCGGCACGCGCATGCCTGCAGCATGGCCTTTTGGACAGACGAATGTTCGTGACGTACTGAATGCCGATGTCAATTTGCAGGTTCAGGCGGTGTGGAGGTATCTGTCGGATGGTGACAAAGCTGCAGTTCCTGCAGGATTGATCCGCGAACCGATTGAGCTGAAGCCACAATCAGAACCTGTCATTTATCGAAATTTCATCGAAGGCGCTGGTTCGAGGGCGATCGGTGTTGGCTATCCGGAAGGAGTCAATCTGGCGTTCGATGCGAACAACATGCGGCTGGCGTTGATTTGGCACGGTGCTTTCATTGACGCGTCGCGACATTGGACGGGACGCGGACAGGGCTTTGAAGCACCTTTGGGGGACGACATTCTGCCGCTTCCCGACAGGGTTCCGTTCATAGTGCTCGATACGCCAGACCGTGAATTTCCCGCCGAACAAGGACGCGAAATCGGATATAAGTTCCTTGGATATCGCCTTGATTCTGATCGGCGACCTGTCTTTCGATATTCGCTTTCAGGCCTGAGGGTCGAAGATCATCCGATTCCGTTGAGGTCGCCCGGAAAAATCGCGACATTGACTCGGACACTTCGATTCAATGGTACTGCAGACAGCAGTCAGATCTGGTATCGGGCAGCGGTCGCGGGGAAGCTGGAACTTGTCAAACCGGGTCAGTACCTGATCGACGGTATCTGGTCGATGGACGTTGATTGTGGAGAATCGAATCTGCCCAAAATTCGCCCGTCGTCCGGGAAACAGGAATTGCTGGTACCGATTCGCTTGAAGGATGGACGCGCAACGATCAAACAGTCATACCACTGGTAAGCCGTACCGGGTAGAGCAGTCGGCTGAAAGCATAGGCGCTCGCCCGAGGATAGCCATCAGACCATCCCCGGCTACACTTCCAGCCGACATACCCCTGGTGGAATCGACCGCAAAACGTGGTCCAGAACCAGCATCCGTGCGGCGGCCAAAGTCGAAATCTTTTCGACCATCGACAGGAAAGCAATGACCGTGCCGTGCTGCGGACCAAGGCCGAGAATTTGCCCGATATGCAAGTTTTAACGTAAGAATAGATCCCTGAAAGAATTTCAATTCGTTTACAGGAGCACCGCGCTGCTCAACTCGAAGGCAAATCCGCTCAAAAAATGACTTGCCGGCCGAATCGCATCAATGGGCTTCAAGGCGGCAGAAGAAATTCGGTTGCGCGCGCATCGGGCAACGTAATGATGTTGCGCCCGGTCAGTTCTTCGCGTCCCGAATGACCCCGTTTGCACCCAGGGTGGCAAGTCCTTGTAACGCTCGTTTACGAGCTTCGCCATGATCGACGATCGGGTGAGGATATGTCGCGCCGAGTCGAACTCCTGCCTCCGATAAAACGCTGCCTGGTGCCGTCCAGGGGGCGTGCAGCCATGAGAGTGGCAGACGTTCCAGTTCTGGCAACCAGCGTCGCAAATACGTTCCTTCAGGATCGAATTTCCCCGACTGTAACACCGGATTGAATACGCGAAAGTACGGTGCCGCATCCGCTCCGCAACCCGCTGTCCATTGCCATCCCAACGTATTGCTCGCCAGATCGGCGTCGACGAGTGTATCCCAAAACCAGTCTGCTCCGTGCTTCCACGAGATAAGCAAATCTTTCACGAGGAAAGATGCGACGATCATCCGGACGCGATTGTGCATCCATCCGGTCGACCACAGCTCACGCATCCCGGCATCGACGATCGGATAGCC
>JANXOO010001034.1 GCA_025353525.1 Schlesneria sp.
GACAGTCAGTGAGATCGAGCATAAATTTCAGCAGGTTACTGGCAAAGAACGTCAAATCAATGATCAACAGCGGAAGACAAATAGTCACGCTCAACCAGACCGGCCATCGCCATCGATAGCAGGCAACATATCCGAATAGCAAGGTGGTGATTCCCATCGTCGCGGTCACGGCAATGCCGTAGGCAGCCGCCAGATGACCTGCGTTCCGAAAGGCGAGAGTGACGACGACGCAGCCAGCGAACATCAACCAGTTGATCGCAGGCAAGTAGACCTGGCCCTCAGCCTCATGGCTCGTATATTTCACGTCGCATCGAGGCATGAATCCCAACGCGATGGCTTGCTTCGTGATTGAGAACAGGCCTGTGATCAATGCCTGAGAAGCGATGAATGCTGCGATCGCGGAAATGCACAGATCGATTGCCAACACACTGAAGTCCAGCGCTTCCACGCCGAATTTTGGAGTGAGTGCGTAGAATGAGTTTGCACGGGGCGGTACGCCCTTCTCAAGCATGTAACCAACTTGCCCGGCATAGTTCAGAAGCAAACAGGGAAAGACAAAGACGAGCCAGGAGACCATCACAGGCCGCCGTCCGGACTTCGCGGCAGACAGACTTTTACTTTCGGAAGAGTGTTCGTGGTTGGAGACGGCAAAATGCCCGATGTCCGCGAACTTGGCCTCACCGCCCGTAATGGCCAATACAACGACTCCCAGAATGACAAATGCTCCCGCACCGGGAAAATTCATCAAGAACTGGCACCCCAGCCATGGGTTGACCGCTTCGAAAACGTCCGGGTGACGAATGATCCAGGGAAGGCCCTTGATCGCAATCCACGGAAACCAGACGAGAAGCATAAACCAACCAAAAAAGCCTCCGATCTTGCTCGTTCCTCGCCATTGCTCCTTGAACATTACCACCAGGCAACAAAGCGTGACAATAATCGCCGCAGTTTCACCCAGTGGTTCAAATGCCCCGAGCATGCTGATCGGTGGCGTAATAATCCCATCAGCAGCCAACAAACCCGCTGCTGCGACGACGAGGTACCCCAGAAGTGAGACACCTGCAATCTTGCCCGTGTACCCCAGAAGCAGGCTCCACAGCGCAAACGTCCCTCCTTCACCGCGATCATCCGCTCGCATGATGAGGAGATCGTACTTCACAGTCAGGAAAATCAACGCCCAGATCACCAGGCTCAGCCCGCCCAAAAGTTCATTGCGAGTGAGAAGGTCGGTCCCTCCTTGACTGAGTAGCAAGGCCAGCTGGTCTTCCGGCAAATGATGATTTTTAAGCCGGATCGCCTCGCGCGTGATTTCCATCGTGGTGTAGAGCACGGAGGTACCGATGTCGCCATACACGGTCCCCGTCGCCTCACGAATTCGCACCAGCAAACTGCGAGAATGGGGGTGCTCAGGATTGTCCGCTTTTTGAGTTTCGGATTTGACGATTTCCTCGGGCGAAACGCCAGATGAGCTGCTGTCGATGTTCACCATGGAGCCTGGCACCCAATCCTGTCATTGATATTGATAGAACGCGGCATGCAAATTCGTGATAATTTCCGAAGTAATTGAGTGCGCCGTGAGTGTACAGGAGTCAAGAATTATTGACCATGAAGTGCGTGCTGGCGATTCGAAGAGTTTGGAGTGCGATTGTCTGGAAAACCGTACCAACACCTGCACAGAATGGTCTCGGCGACTCACTCCGCGAGATTGCTGGCGAATGTCGCAAGCGTAAAATGACCAGGCGGACATTCGACTTTTCAGGTTTGTTTCACGATTGGAAAGGGTGGCCGCATTTACACCGCCCGGTTAATGGCTCGGTAAATTCTGACCGCCGAATACGCTCCTGCGAACGGTAGTCCGAAAAAGAGGATCGCTTCCGCAGAAAGTGCGGACGAGCGACCGAAGTGCATGAAGTTGTATAGTCGTACCAGTCCCGACGGCATTCCGGAGGGTGCCAGCAGACAAGCGGTCGAAAGATCAAGATACGCCCAGTAACACAGTAACCCCATCGCTAACAATTGCGGCTGTTGGCGCAACCGGAATAACAATGCTGCCGGGCGGGGGCCTGGGGACAAGAGTTCGGCCAGCCGAACACTTTCGGTACGCGCGGCGGAAACGATCCAAAGTCGGACCAGGACGGCTCGTGGTAACAGCCAGACAACCAGCGACATGACCCACGGAACCGGCGTGTCATAAAATGGCCGCAACCACGGATGCTGAAACGCAGCGACGAACGCGAGGCCAAGCAGAAGCGATCCGGCCAGTCCTGGAAGTAGCAGTAGCGGTCGTAACAGAAACGATGACCAACTTGTCACCCTGGTTTCCAATACGATTTTACTGATGAGCCATGCCGTCATTCCCGCACAGAGACTGACCGACGCTGCAATCAGCATTTCCCGAACCAGACCCGTCAAATGCATCGGTTGTCGGACAATTAACGCAATCCCGCCCGGCAGATTCGATGCCATAAACTTCAGCGGAAACAGGCAGCCAATCGCAATTGCCAGGCAGAGGTAAATTCGAATACCCCAGTCGCACGCCTGCGTCACATGCAACGTTGGAAATTCCTGCTGATCGGGATGTTGATCGCGAACTCGCAGAAACCAGTAGACGACCGCGACCAGAAGCGGTGCCTGGACGAGGATTGGCCAGATCGACTGCCAGAGCATTTCGGACCGGTCGAGTCCCACGCGCTGGGAAACGATGAACCAGTCGGTCCAGCTTGGAGTCTGCAACAGTGCGGCCAGTTCGAATTCCTGAAACGCCACAAGGCTCATCAGGCTCATTGCCGGAAGAATGCGTCGAACGGGTCCCTGCCAATAGCAGGCGACCAATCGCCACCACTCGGCCAAACGGTCAGGGCTCGTTCTTGCGAGAATCCTGCGGCAATAGATGGCTTCTAAGTCGGAAAGCGATGGCGGCGAGACCAGAAGCACGATCACTCCGACGGGAACGATCCGGATCAACAGCAACCCGGTACACAACCATTCCGCCAATTGGACGGATGTCAGCGCCGCGTCGCGGCAGGCGTATCCTGTGAGCAGTTCGGGAAAGAGAAACGGTGCGAGCAGCAGTCCGAATGCCGTTGGTCGCCAGGCATCGGAAAGCGAACGCATCCACCGTTCGATCGCAACGCAAATCGGAATGGCAATCATACACAGGACGACGGTCCGCACGAGCGTCCACAGGCAAATCGAGACGAGGCTTTGGCTCATGAGGCTGACATCACTTCACGTATTCAGATTTGAGCCAATTCAGGCACTCGCGTCGTGCTGGCAGCAGCGAACGCAAATCGATTCCGTCGTGAGCCCAAACGGCGAGTCGCCTGACATCGAGCGGC
>JANXOO010001044.1 GCA_025353525.1 Schlesneria sp.
TAGCGGATGATCTTCCAACGCTGCTGCTCTGACATGCTGTTGAATGGTGGCATGGCATTGAGACCGACGCTGAGCTTCGCGAACAAGGCTATCAGAAGGGGCTTTCACGAGAAGATCTCGTAGAAGGCAACGGATATGAAATGCCATTTGAAAATAATAGTTTTGACCTCGTCTGTGAGTTTGCCGTGCTGCACCACGTGCGCGACCCCAACCGCATGATTCGCGAGATGAATCGGGTCGCTGCGAAAGGAGTCGCGATTTCTGACTGCAATTTCATCGGGCAGGGATCGCTTCCATTGCGCCTGCTGAAATTGACACTCTTTTTGACTGGATTATGGCCAGTCGCAAATTGGGTAAAGACAAAAGGTAAAGGCTACACGATTACAGACGGGGATGGGCTGGCGTATTCTTATTCCGTTTATCAGGGCCTTCGAGAGCTCAACAAGAAGTGGAACTCGATCAGGTTCACGACGACGAACGGAAAGGCAGACCCGTACTTTGGTCCAATCGCAACAGCAGGCCACCTGTTTCTGTTTGCAGCGGATGCCAGAGAAATTGTATAGTGGAGAGCGAGCAACACCTGCAGGATGCAGTTCACGATTTTGTCAATGCCGACACCGGCACATGCTCGACGGGTTGACTCAGGCTCTCCCAGTTAAAGTGGAACGACGGTTGCGGCATTGTTGCGCGGAATTCGATTTGAACGGGAATTCGGTGCCCGGCTTTCAAGCGGATTGGCATCGAGTGGCGTTTGGTGATGACCTTGTCTCGGGGATAGTCTTGTTTCGCCCATGTGACTTCATTGCCATCAATTGCCAACTTGAAATCGCCACGAGCGTATATGCTGAAACAGTATTCTTCCGAGAAGCGGGGTTCAACGAGTCCCGACCAGCGAACGCTGAAGCTCTTTTCGGTAACGTCTTTTGGCCAAGGTTTGTTGTAGTCGAACCAAAGCACACCGTCTTCATGCGAGATCGCAACGGGGCTGGTAAAATCGGAGTTCGAGAAATATTCCGAATTCAATCCAGCACCGAGTTGGACGGTCTGAATCGCGGGGATATCAATCAAAATTTTTCCCCGTTGATGCACCCAACCGTCCCAACCTGTAATACGATAACAGGGATTGTTATTCGCCCCTTGGCCAACGAATACGACTGAGCCATCTGGCAAACGTCCGACATCTCCTCCCGCGCGCATGTCATTTGCGCTGAGTGGTGCATACTGTGAAAAGTCATTCACCCCAATCCGCTTTCCCTTTGTACCTAGCCATGTATAAAGACGATCGGGTGTGCTTCCAGGACGCGCCAAATCGTGTCCATCCCATGGATCGCGACCATCGAACAACCCGCCGACGTACAAGCCTTCTGTCGTCCAGAATTCGCAAGGTTGCT
>JANXOO010001074.1 GCA_025353525.1 Schlesneria sp.
GCAAAATCGGTGATGCCGATCGTCGCCGTATCACCGTCGATGGCGACCCATTCGTGGGTTTTTGAATACTTCAGTTGATCGGGACTCATTTTACGAAAACTCCTGGCAGTGGTTTTTTTCAGTGGACGACATTCATTCGCACGGGGGACAAACCTCAGCGCCGCTTTCGACGTGATGTTCAATTTCGGCAATTTTGCCGATTCGGCGAGCATGTCGTCCGCCTTCGAATTCGGTCGTCAGCCAGAGTTCAATCATTCGCGAGGTCAGCCGTTCGCCGAGCAAATCGGCGGAAAGACACAGCACGTTCGCGTCGTTATGGCGACGACTCATTTCTGCCGTCAGTTCGTCGTGACAAAGTGCCGCACGAACTCCGGGAAACTTGTTGGCGACGATACTCATCCCGATTCCGCTTCCGCAAATCAGAATCGCCCGATCGGCGTGCCCGTCGGAAACGGCCTGCGACGCTTTCGCTCCGAAATCGGGATAGTCGACGATTTCACTGGTGACAGGACCCATGTCAATCGTTTCGTGTCTTAGCTCGGCGATCTGGGTGAGAATTCGACTCTTCACCTGAAAGCCACGATGATCACTGGCAACAACAATTTTCATAAAATGCGGCTCAATTTTCTGGACATTTTTTCTTCTGATCGCGAGAAACTGGGAAATGAGTCATTTCGTTTCGCCGTGAGTATAACAGGAACGTTTGTCCGCGAAGAGTCTACTGGTTTTAAGGAACGATTTGACGGACCAGCTCCGCAAGGTTTTGCTCGATATCCAGTTTGCATTCGGCATATTCCCGAGGACCACCACCGTAAGGGTCAGCGATGTCCTGCTGATCGCAAGATAATAGTCTGACACGACTTGCCAAATCAGGCCAAGCGTTCAAAATCACCTGGCGGTGACCACGAGTCATCGTCAAAACGTGATCGGCATGTAGCAGAAGCCGTTCCGAAATCGCCTGACTTTCATGATTGCGCAATTCGATTCCGTGTTCAGCCATGATGTTGACGGCTTCGGTACTGGCAGGTGAACCGCTTCCGGCCGAAATTCCTGCCGAAAGTACATTGAACCCGCGATCGATCAGATCTTCGTCATGACAATTCAGATGTTTGGCCAGCAACCGGCGAAAAAGTGCTTCTGCCATCGGGCTACGACACGTATTTCCCGTACAAACAAACAAAAATATCTCGCTGCACAGCCGCTTGATCGTACACTCGGAAACGACACCGGGCTCGGCAATGTCCCAGTGGCTGGAATTCACGTTCACGACGGTCGATGGTTCGCCATACCGACAGGGTCCATCATCCAGGATCAAGCCAACTCGATCGCCGAATTGCGATGCAATGTCTGCCGCCGTGCGCGGCACATTTCCTTTTGCAACCGTTTCCGCACAGGCAACCAGCGGAGTCGGACAAAGCTTCAGAACATCCAGCAGAAGATTTTGCGCAGACGCACGGAAGCTGACGGTGTTGTCGTTTGCGGTCACCGATTGCTGCGCCGCATGGCTCAGGTCACCGAAGACTCCGCTAATCACGGATTTGTTCAATGCGATCGTGAGTGGACCTGGCCACCCGCGTCGCGCCAAACGGTCTGCAAAGACGGGCAAGTCGGTGACATAGTCACCCAGTTGAAAGCACGATTTCAGTAACAGTGTTCTGCGGCAATCGGGTTGCAATGCAACCAGTTTCTCGATCCCGCCGGAACTGAGCGGATTTGCCGCGATGACGTAAACGGTTTCTGTCGGCAATGCGACCAGATCACCGTCCGCCAACCGATGGCATGCCTGGTGAATGGCATCTCGTGGGTCGTCGCTTCGATGAATTTCGACAATCTGCGTCATCAAGCGATTCCAGAACGATCAATTGTCTGCGGAATTCGATTCGCAGCGAAATCAGAAACCGACAGAACCGCCCGGTCCATCGAACGACTTTAAAAATCCAGGCAGAACTACGGCACGGTGCAATATTATAGTACGGCGGAATAAAAGTTCGGCGGAAAAACAGCAC
>JANXOO010001077.1 GCA_025353525.1 Schlesneria sp.
GGTATTTTTTTTCTGCCGGTCGCCTGACGTCAGTGAGAGAGCATTGTTCGATGATCAAATCGTGGCAGCAGGCAATTGGCAGACAACACTATCATGACGATTCGAATTCTCTTCCTTGGAACCGGGCCACTCGCCCTGCCGACATTTCAATCGCTGTGCGATGCGTCCGACCATGAACTTGTGGGACTGGTAACACAGCCCGATCGTTCGGGCCGTGGCCATCATCAGCATCGCAACCCGTTAAAAGACCTCGCGATCGCTCGCGGACTGAACATCTTGCAACCCGATTCGATCAAATCGCCCGAGAATGTCGAGCGACTTCGAGACCTGGGCGCCGACCTGTTTGTCGTCGCCGCCTATGGTCAGATTCTTTCGAATGCGGTCCTCGCCGTGCCTCGGCTGGGGACGATCAATATTCACGCATCACTGCTTCCCAAATATCGCGGAGCCACTCCGATCCACGCCGCCATATTGAACGGCGATGCTCACGCCGGTGTCACGATTATCGAAATCGTTCAGAAACTCGATGCCGGCCCAATGCTGGGCGTCTCGACGATTCCGATCCTTCCCGGCGAAACGACAGGCCAATTGGAAGCACGCCTGGCAGATATCGCGGTCCCGTTGACGCGTCGAGTGATCGACGAGATCGCGCAGGGAGTTGCATCTCGCATCCCTCAGGAAGAAGCCGAGGTGACTCACGTTCGCAAGTTGTCGAAGCAGGATGGGCTCGTTCCATGGTCCAGGCCCGCCCTTGAAATCGAGCGTCACGTACGAGGCATGCAACCATGGCCAGGTTCCTACAGTGAATTGAACCAGCCGGACAAACCACCACTCCGTTTGCAGATTCTGTCGGTTGTTCTGGCCGAAACAGATTTCGCATCGACATCCCGAAATCCCGTATTACCCGGTACCATCATCGAAGTCACGCCGAACGATTTCGTAGTGCAATGTGGCGAGGGAGGGGGCGTACGAGTGCAAGTGATCCAACCTGACGGAAAACGAGCCATGCCATCCAGTGATTTCCTCCGCGGCCGAAAGGTCAACCTCGGCGACCGATTAGTTTGACAGCGCCAGTTTCGTTTGTAAGTCCTGAATCAGATTGGAGTTTCAAGAATCTGTGAAAGAAACGATCCTCCGTGTGCAAAACTGTCACACGGACTCACGGAGGATCCGCCATGATGACTATCGACGAACTTCGGAGCGTCGGTCGGATGCTGAACTCGTTTCTGAGCATGTTTCTGAGCATATTTCGCATGTGCTTCAAAACCGTGAGCGGTCGCCAACGACTGCGGTTGTATTTGCA
>JANXOO010001098.1 GCA_025353525.1 Schlesneria sp.
ACTCGAACCGCCGAGCCCCAAAGATTTTCCCAATTTCGGTTCGAATATCATCCGGCTGAAACCTCCGACCGAGCCGATGTTGCCGTTCGTGATGTTGCCCCGTCCGCTACAAGAGAGCAATGTCGTCGGTAAAGGTGGAACGGCGGGATTCCTGGGGAAAGCCTTTGATCCGTACACGCTCTATCCGGACGGCGACGATCTCGATATGAACAAAATGGACAAGATCAAGGTGGATGATCTTCAATTGCGTCCGGAAGTCTTTTCAGTACGACTCGAGCGCCGGGCTCGGCTCCGCGATTCGATCAACGCCGCCATGCCATCCATCGATGCGTCGGTCAAGGATTACAACCTGAATGCGTACTATGATCAGGCAATGCGACTGATTGTTTCCGGTCGGGCTCGCGAAGCGTTCAATATTTCGGCAGAAAACCCCGAATTGCGAGCCCGTTACGGTCGCAACACGTTTGGGCAAAGTTTGCTGCTCGCCCGTCGGTTGGTCGAAGCCGGTACTCGGGTTGTCGAAGTTGTCTGGCCGAAAGTGGCCAACAGCGACAATCACTCATGGGATCATCACACCGGTCTGCCGGAACGGATGAAAAAACAATCGGGACCGATGCTCGATACGGGACTGTCATCGTTCCTGAGCGACATGGACGAGCGAGGGATGCTGGACGAAACACTTGTTCTGTGCGTTGGCGAATTCGGACGCAGCCCGCAGCGCGGGGTCAGTACCAGTGGCAACGGCAACAGCTCGGACGGTCGCGATCACTGGCCGTACTGCTACACGTGCGTCATGGCAGGTGCGGGCGTCAAGCGAGGTGTTGTTTATGGCAAGAGCGACAAGACAGCATCGAGTCCTCTGGAAAACCCTGTTCATCCCATCGAATTGCTGGCATCGATCTATCACGCATTTGGAATACATCCGGAAACGATCGTTTACAACCACCTGAACCAGCCACGCGAACTGGTCAAGGCGCAAGCGGTGACCAGCCTCTTCGCCTAGCAACCGCGAAAGAACGTGTCGGTCCGCGAAAGAACGTCCCAACGAAAGATCGCCCGGAAGTAAAAATGACTTCCGAGGCGATTCCTGTTGGAGTTCAGGCTTTCGCCTGCCTTCGCTGTTTCGTTAAGCGGTCTGACTTCAAAAAGATTTAACGCTGACGTTCGCTGTACGCTCACGAACGTCCACCTCCGCAAATCAACCGGCCCTCACGCCATAAAACGCGGTCCGCCAGATTGTCAAAGTGGCCTGAGGTTCTCTGCGACTTCCATAACGAATCGAGTCCCATGCGACGCAACCGGCTACGAGAACTCCTTAACGAAGACCAGCCAAGCCTGGGAACTCACATTCACAGTTCCTGGCCGACAATTGTCGAACTGGTCGGGCATTCCGGGATGTTCGACTACATCGAATTTGTCGGTGAATACGCTCCGTACGACCTTTATGCGCTGGAAAACATCGGCCGCGCCGTCGATCTTTTCGACCATATGTCGGCCATGATGAAAGTCGAACAAGAGCCTCGAACTTATTTGACAACCCGTTCGATCGGATCGGGAATTCAAAACATCCTGTTTGCCGACGTACGAACAAAAGCGGATGTCGAAGAGTGTGTCCGTGCGGTTCGGGCCGAAGCGCCTCATGTCCGAGGTCGGCATGGGGTTGGTATGCGCCGCGATGTCGGTTTTGTCCTCGAGCCTGGAACCCCCGCGTTCGTCCAGGCCCTTGACGATGCCGTGATTGCACTGATGATCGAGAAAGAGCCTGCCGTTCAAAACCTGGAAGAACTCCTTTCCGTCACAGGAGTCGACATGGTTCAGTTCGGACCGGCCGATTATTCGATGAGCATTGGACTGATCGGAGAATTCAATCATCCAAGGGTCCGCGAAGCTGAAAAGTACGTCATTGAGACGGCGTTACGGATGGGGATTGCACCGCGAGCCGAAATCTCGCATCCCGACGAATGTGCCCGATATTTCGAGATGGGGGTCAAGCACTTCTGTATCGGGACTGATGTCAGTGTGCTGTTCAACTGGTTCCGGGACTGCGGCAAATCGATGAACCATCTCTTGAAACGCGAACCTCCGAACGCAGGTCCGAATCAGAAGTCGGGATACAAGCTTTAGCGAGAGTATTTACCTTCTTCTCGCCACTTCCGATTTCAGCGTTTCCTGTTGCAGTTGCCGGAACGGAATCCTGCGAAGTTTGGGGTCGCGCAGTTGCTTTTCCCAGGCTTCGATCATCTGCCGGTCCTTCATCTCAAGGCTGGTTTTCCACTGATGTTGTGCCGTAAGGTGCAACGGTGGTGCGGTTTCTGCCTTCAGCATGACCGTCAGTGGCCGAATTCCGCGTGACTTCAATTCGCGATTGAGCATCAGTCGCGGTGCCGGGAGCAGCGATTGAGGGTGTAGCACCGAATTAAGCTGCGCCGTCCAGTCGGCGACGTGCAAGTACTTTTCAAGGACCTCTGGCGAAGAAGTCAGGTCCCCATCGACGACGTACTGAAATTTCCCGTCCGCCATAGTCAATTTCGTTTTAGAATCTTCAAATTGTGTGGTGAAGTCGGGCTGAAGCTGGAATCGCAGCAATTCGATCGATTTTCGCGAGATTTCAGACTCGTCATCAGAAAACGTCGCCAACAGTTTGTATGCAGCATCCTCGGCCAGGCCCAGGAACTGCCGGATCTCGTCCTGCGTCAATTCCGAGCAGACTTCGCGTCGGATGTCGAGAACCGTAAATCGCCGAAGCGACGGTTCAAAGACAGTCACTTCCTGTGCGGGGTCGATGTAATCGTAGATCTTTCCTGAATGGAAGAGCATCAGGCTGCTGACTACGATTCTTCCCTTATCGCCTTGTGGATTCACTTTGACTGTCGATTGGTCGCGAATCGTCGTGTAAATCCTCATTTCCTGAGCCGATACGGCAGCCGCCAGGAAGCAAACGCCGAAGATCACCCCGATGAATCGCAAACTGGCTGTCATTTCAAATCAACCTCATTCAAATATACTGCTTGACGCAGCTTTTGGCCTGAATTCGGGCGTTTTCTTGATTGCGTCGCGCTACGTTTTCTTGATTGCGTCGCGGAAGGGAGCACGCTGGAACCGGCCAGGATCCCGAACTTGTCACGAAGCGGATGTAAAAAAAGCTTTCCGAATTTTCAGTACCTGGCATCGCTGGCCTGAACGTTAGATCGAGGCAACCCGCGAAACAAGCTGAAAACACTTGATTTTACGGGCCACGCACAGGCAATACGTCAAAGAAATTGATGTTCGGCAATCATTGCCAAATGGTTCCCCGTCCGGGCAATCGGCTGCGTTGATTGAATCCTGCCACAGATGACACTAAACTGGGGCGATTCGGATGAATGTGCGGGTTGGGATGAATTATCAACGAAAGTGGACTCTGCAACGGATGTAAGAGTTCATCGTTGGCGAAGGTTGAACTTCCACCTGTCGTACTCGTGCCCTGAAGGATCGCGGACGATATAGAGCGCTGGCGAAAGGATTTGCCGTCAGGGCGCATTGTCCATTCACGATCGACGGGTTGTCGAACGCCTTTGGACCAAAAATGAGTTTTTGTACGGAGCAATCGCATGATGGAAATGTATTTACGGGCATTTCGGATGTCTGAACGGATTTGGCGTCAAAGTCGTTTCGCCCACAGCGTCGCATTCCTTAGCGTCGTCGGCCTGGCTGCAACAGGTATTTTTGCCGTTGAAGATTCGGCAAAAATGGCTGGAGCGGGGCTGGGCGGTATTTTTTCTGCAACGCCTCCGGCTGACCTCAGAGACGAGGAATTCTCGAAGCTCAACGGGAATTGGTCAGAATGGTCAAAAGGTGCCGCTGCAACGGTTGCCGAATTCTACTCAAAACTCGAAGGTTCTGATTCGGCGGCACAACGCCGTGCTCTGGGATCGCTTAAAGTTAAGCAGGATGTCATGCGTCGGGCTCTC
>JANXOO010001101.1 GCA_025353525.1 Schlesneria sp.
GGGAGATGACGCTGTACGGGCTTGTGAGAACGGGCGCACGGGAGAAGGCGATCAAGTTCTTGCAGGAGACTCGTCGCATGTCCCGCAATGATGCGGCAAAAAAAGTAGTGGCGGTCGCTACCGATTTGGGGATCGGGTAGCGTCTCGATCATCGCCAGAGCGTCAAGAAAGGAGTCGGAAATGCCAAAACAAAAACCATCCCCGGAAAAAGCCAGGAATCAAGTCGTCGAGGAAATCGCCGGTCTGGTGGATGCTTTTTGCAGGGAGCATTTGAACGACGAGTACGCCGAACTCTGCCGCCGCCTGACCGAGAAGCTGGCTCGTAAGCGACCATCACCGCTGGTGAGCGGCAAGCCGAACACATGGCCTGTGGAATCGTTCGGACGATTGGCTGGGTCAACTTTCTGGATGACCGCAGCCAGAAGCCCCACATGAAACTGACGGCCATCGACAAGGCGTTCGGCGTCGGTGAAAGCACGGGCCAGGGCAAGTCCATGTTGATCCGCAAGACGTTGAAGATCAGGCCGATGGACCCGGAATGGTCGCTTCGCAGCCGGTTGGACCAGAACCCGATGGCGTGGATGATTCAGGTGAACGGCTTCTTGGTGGATGCTCGGTTCCTCAAGCGGGAGATTCAAGAGGAAGCACTTCGCCAAGGACTGATCCCGTACATCCCGGAAAGACCGCAATCGTTGATGGAAGACGACGAGGACGAAGTGGAGTAAGACGATGGGATTTTTCGATTTTCTGTTTGGCAGCAAGAAGCGAACCAATGTGGAGGTCGTACCCGATCACATTTGGATGACAACCCATGCCAAGTTCACAGGGCTGGCGAAGAAAGCAGAGGAACGCTCAAGGTCTGATACAGTCGCCATTTTGCTTGTGGCGCATTTCCTCGATGTGCTTGCAAGGCTTGAAGTGATCGCCAACCAAAAGGTTGCAAACCTCACCCGGCGTCTGTTTCGCATGACCTCCGCCGACAGTGGTTTTTGGAGGAATGACTTCGGGCCTGGCCGTCCAGACACGCGTATTGACCGGGATTTCGCACACAAACCGCTGGTTTCGTTCCTCCAATGCGTCCAAAACTTTGCTGTGAAGATGTGGTTCACCGAACGCTTACGTCGCGACCATAGAATTCGTCGAACGTCCACCACGCCACACGGATTCCGTTGTTGAGGGCATGATCAACTGAATCGATGGCAATTTCCAGCTTCGTTTGAAACGCCAGATCGTCGGGAATATATTCTTTTTTTCGGCGTTCCGGATCGTCGGCCCAATCTTTGGGAAGGTAGAGTCGGCTGTCGAGCAACGTTTGCCATCCGGGAGTCGAATATCCGAGATGAACTCCGACCACGCAGTTTTCGAGCTTGCCCCGGTTTCCGTTGTACTGTCGCGATACCCAGGCGGTGCAATGCCCGCTTTGATCGATTCCTGATTCATCGATGAGACCAATCGCATCGGGATGAGAATGATCTTGCACGACGATCTTCTGGCATCGGTCTCTCAGTCCCTCCTCATCCCACTTGTTCGATTCGAGAAAACGTTGCAACGTTCGAACGTTACAGCCAATCTTCAGCGCGATGCCCTCACAATTCCTGCGTTGAACATCGGACAGTTGTCCTTGCAAATACAACCGCAGTCGTTGGCGACCGCTCACGGTTTTGAAGCGCATGCGAGCTCAGAAACGGGTTCGGCATCCGACCGACGCTCCGAAGTTCGTCGATAGTCATCATGGCGATCCTCCGTGTGACAGTTTTGCACACGAAGGATCGTTTCTTTCACAGATTCTTGAAACTCCAATCTGATTCAGGACTTACAAACGAATCTGGCGCTGTCCAAATAGACTTGTTTGAGATAGAGGCCGTAGCCGCTTTTTTCTGGAACTGCGATTTTTTTACACTTTTGGCGAACCTTGGTTAACAATTGCTACGAAAAAGTGTTACAAAAATGGCTGATCGTCTCCCGGTCACGGCCTGACGGGTTCGCGTGAACCAGGTAGTTGAAGGCTGTGAATGAGAATGATTGCTTGCTTTGGATTCATCGCTCATTTGTCGACGGCCTTGAGAACCCCTACTGCCATCCGCTGAGCTAAAGGAATTGCACATGTGGTTGGTTCGACTCGCAGTGGGCAACGTTTACGGAGTGATTGTTTTCGCTCTTTTTATCGCAGTTCTGGGAGCCGTCTCGCTCGTTTCCATTCCGGTCGACATTCTGCCGCAATTCAAGACGCCGGCGGTGCAAGTGCTGACATTCTTCGGCGGAATGCCGGCCCGATCGATCGAGCGAACGATCACTGACCGAATTGAACGATGGGTCAATCAAGCCCCAGGCGTTGCCAATGTGGAGTCGCGTTCACTGACCGGAGTGAGCGTTGTCAAAATGTATTTTCAGGACAGTATTGATCCCAGCACGGCACTGACGCAGACGAACTCCCTGACCGGTGCTGCGATGCCCTATTTGCCGACCAATACGTTGCCACCTGTTTGCCTGCCATTCGATGCGACCGGAACCTTGCCGTTGGGGATCCTGACCGTCAGCAATCCGAACATGGCGGAACAGGAGGTCAAAGACCTGGCTCGCGTCGACGTGCGAAATCGGCTGGGGTCAGTGCGTGGCTGTGTGGCCCCCGTTGTCGTCGGCGGAAAAGACCGTAACGTCATGATTTATCTTCAGCGCCAAAAACTGGAATCGCGCAATTTGTCTCCCATCGATGTTGTGAAAGCGCTCGATTCCGGAAACATCATGGTCTCGCCGGGAACGGCCTATATAGGCGATAGCCAATACTCGCTCGATACGAATGCGATGGCACGGACGGTTGACGAATTGAACGATCTGCCCATCGTTTTTGAAACGGGCCGCAACATTTTGCTAAGTGATGTGGCCACCGCGCAAGACGACGCCACTGCGCAAAAGTCACGGGTTCGCATCAATGGGCGTCAACAAGTCTTCGTGCCGATCTATCGCCAGCAGGGGGCGAGCAGTCTGGCGGTCGCGGACGGTGTCAAAGCGGCGATTCCGGAGATGG
>JANXOO010001108.1 GCA_025353525.1 Schlesneria sp.
CGACAATCGCGCGAAACATGATGACAGAAACGAAAGAAAAGTCGCCTCGAATTCCCGGTAAAATACATCAAAACAAGGCGATACTGAATTCCTCGTGAATCCATTATCGCTTCATCTTCTCTTCATACGCAAGAACTATAAATAGCTCGACACGGGGCACAAATCCAATAGCGATTCCGATTGCATGGGTAAGTGGCCAAGAGTTACGTCCATGCGATCGGGACGCCGAATAGAGAGTTCTCTGACTATGGCAATGAATGGATCGAAGATCCGGTACGGATCTCCGAAGATGGATACAAGTGGCAGGAATTCTTTAATCAGTCGCGAAACCTTTTCGCGACTTCAGTGTTTAAATAAACAGAGTGCGCGTTCGACGACGTGATCGAACGACAGCGTGAACAGCGGGCTCGATTCTGAAAGGATCATGAATGAACGTCTTGTTGGCATATTTCGACCCCGGTGCCGGCAGCTTGCTGCTTCAGGCACTTGTTGGCGGGTTTGGAGGGTTCGTCGTTGTGGGTCGTTATCTATGGTCGCAATTCCTGGTGAGCAATCCCGTTCAGGCCGCGATGTGCCATTCGCAGGACGGAAAAATTCCGCTGCAATAGCCGTCGAGGAGAACTTTGAACCTGGTTCATTTCGGGATCGATCGGCTCGTGTATTCCACAGTGGTGGCAATGTTTATCGCGCACTGACGGAAGAATCAGCCGCGATCTGGCGTCGGATTTCGAGCGAAACTTTTTTTCAGCGGATGATGGCCGATGGAAAAATCGTTCGTACCGACGAATTGTCGGCCGAAGATTCAAAGGCATTCGCATTACCCCGTCATGCCGATGACATGGCGACGCACGCTTTTAATACCGTGCTTAGGCACGAACGGATTCCGTTTGTCAGTTATCCGTACGAATGGTCGTTCGAAATGCTGCGACGTGCCGCGTTGCTGCATTTGGAAATCCTCACCTCTGCCGTGCGGTTCGGTTATATCCTCAAGGACGCATCGCCGTATAATGTTCTGTTCGCGGGATCGCAGCCCGTCTTTATCGATATCGGTTCGTTCGTCGAAATGACACCGGGCGAACCGTGGCTGGCGTACCGGCAATTCTGCGAACTGATGCTGTTTCCACTGATGCTTCAGGCCTATCGAGGTGTCGACTTTCAACCGCTTCTCAGGGCACAACTGGAAGGATTCACTTCCAGACAATTCATGCAGTG
>JANXOO010001116.1 GCA_025353525.1 Schlesneria sp.
TTCAAATGTTGCCACCGTCAATACTGTGTTGCCAATTATTGCGGCTGCCTCGGTCGCTTTGGGAGTCGATCCGCGATTACTAATGATCCCGGCAACGGTTTCGGCGAGTTGCGCGTTCATGCTTCCGATCGGGACGCCACCCAACGCGATCGTGTTCGGGACCGGCCGCATCCGAATGACGCAAATGGCGGGATACGGGTTGATCCTGAATATTCTGGGCGTGATTCTGGCAGTGGCAGCCGTGTACCTGCTGATGATTCCGCAATTGGGAATCAAAACGTCGTAAAGAACCCGTGCATACCTGCGGGCTTCCGTCAACGCAAAAAGTGTTCAGTAAAGGACACTCCGCGATCAATGCAATTATCGAACTTTCCACAGGTTTCCGAGGTTGCTACCATCCGCCATCCAACCACGTCGGCGGGACCGAATCATTGATTTTGGAATTTCACGAAAGTTCCGGATCACCGCAGGTTCGATTCCGGCGGGTTCGGCGCGTTCGATTGACGTCATTTCAATCGAAAATGGCAAGAGGATCGTATTTTATTCGGAACTGCGGAATCGCCAATCGCGCGGCGACACGATCGCAGTTCAGGCCGCAAGGGGGCGGTCGGAAATCCGCAGCAAGCGGCTTTCCAAACCGGTTTCAGGAGGAGAACGTCTCGATGTCAATTCGTCTTGTGGCGGGCTTGTCGGCTTTATTACCGGCGATTGCCTGTTTTACACATCAAATATCTCCTCTTCACGGAGCGGAAGCGTCCAAAGTCATGAAGATTACTACGATCGAAGGTATCAGTGAGCACCGTCTTGAAAACGGACTGAAGGTATTGCTCTTTCCCGATCCGTCCAAGCCGACGGTGACCGTCAACATGACGGTATTCGTCGGATCACGCCACGAGGGCTATGGCGAGGCGGGGATGGCACATCTGCTGGAGCACATGCTGTTCAAAGGGACGCCCGACCATCCTTCGGTTCCCAAAACATTACAGGCACGCGGTGCGAGGTTCAACGGAACCACATGGCTCGACCGCACCAATTACTACGAGACGCTGCCTGCCAACGACGATAACCTGGAATTCGCCGTTCGACTCGAAGCCGACCGGATGGTGAACAGTTATGTCAAAGGCGAAGATCTCGCCTCGGAAATGACCGTCGTCCGCAACGAATTCGAGCGGGGCGAGAACAATCCGCATTCGATTCTCGGACAACGGATCATGAGTGCGGCGTTCAACTGGCACAATTACGGCAAATCGACGATCGGCAATCGGGCAGATATCGAACGTGTCCCGGTCGAGAATTTGCGAGCCTTCTACAAAAAGTATTACCAGCCCGACAACGCAATCGTCATCATCGCGGGGCAGTTTGACGAAGCCAAAGCACTCGAGTATCTCGGAAAATACTTTGGCTCGATTCCCCGGCCTGAGCGTAAACTGGACGCCACGTATACAGAAGAACCAGCGCAAGACGGCGAACGTACGGTGATGTTGCGTCGCGTTGGCGATGTCAGCGTTGTGGGGGCGCTCTATCACATTCCACCGGGCGGCCACCCCGACTTTGCCGCAATCGACGTGCTCGAATCGGTACTGACGATGACTCCTTCGGGCCGGCTCTACAAGGCTCTGGTTGAACAGAAGAAAGCCGCGAGCGTCTCGGGTTCGGCATTTGCCCTGCACGACCCGGGCGTCTTGAGATTCATGGCCGAAGTTGCAACGGGGAACACACCCGAAACGGTTCTCGACAGCATGCAAGACACGTTGCAAGCGGTCGTCGATCAGGGAGTA
>JANXOO010000097.1 GCA_025353525.1 Schlesneria sp.
TTCGCATTTCGCGGGGCTTCTTCGAGTCCGCGATCCCAGGGCCGAGCATTGATAAACGCACGGGCCACCGCATTGTTGCTCACCTTCTGCAAGTTCTGAGTCACGATTGAAGACCCGGGACTCGAATTGGTCCCGATCGCTTTTGGTGTAGAACTGGCAATGAACCGGTCGATGACATCGTGAATCAGTGATTCATGATCGGAAATGGCAAACCATCGGTCCGATGTGACAAAAAACGTACTCTCGGCAGTGTTCGGAGACTTTTTGCGATGCACATAGCGGTGACTTCGATGTGACTTGTTCGACGTGACTTCTGTCGGTTCGAGTTTGTTCCACGTTGACAGCGCCGTTTCAATTGACGCCGCATCGATCGCTTCGCCGATCAGAATACCGCGTGGTTTGCCGTCTGCAGGAACATAAATCGCAATCACGAGCGATCGCCCGAAGAGTGCGCGAAGTTGCACCGACAGTTTTGAGCCCGTCTGACGGTTGACGTGATCTTCGATCATCTGCCACTGCTGAAATCCCGGACTTGCCAAAAGCCGCCGAAACGGAGGGAAATCTC
Source organism: Schlesneria sp. (assembly GCA_025353525.1). GTDB lineage: Bacteria > Planctomycetota > Planctomycetia > Planctomycetales > Planctomycetaceae > Schlesneria. The sequence goes on from JANXOO010000097.1 coordinate 566, forward strand.
GAAGGCGGCCCATTAGTGGACCCGATTCCAGTTTCGACCATGATGCATTCAGGTCCGGAACTTCCAGGCAAAGCGCAACATCATCAGCAACCAGATCGAGCGTCGAAAGCGATGGAACAGTGTCCGCGATTGCCGTATGACAGACTGTCATCAGCAAGAATCCGACGATCAACAGACAATACAAGCCAGATTCGCAGCGCGGATTGCGTTGAATCGGTGTGCATTGAATCTGCGTAACGTGATCAGAAGTATTCCGACAACACATCGATCGAACCGAAAATCGCAATTCCATCAATCCGCTCAGTTTCATAAGTTCATTCCGTTCCGATCGTCTCATCAGTCCCATCAGTCCCATCAGTCGCATTTGTCCCATAAGTCCCCTCCGCCTTTTTCCAGGTGCAGTCCAGTCAGGGCTTCAGATCAAATCGCGCACGGCATTAACCCGACGGGACGTCGCCGGGTACAGCTTGCCATAGAAACCCCAGAGCATTTTCAACGCGACTGCCGATGGGACTCCACATACGTGCAACATTCCCTGCCACGCGAGGTCGTTCGAATTCGTCCCGAACAGGAATCGCCGGAATGGTCACATGCTGCGGCAGGGCATTGGCCAGTTCGCGCGCTACGCCGGTCGTATCGTTGGCCATCTCGCGATATTCCGAGCGTAATCCTGAAAAAACGGCCGTCAATGTTTGAGCCACATCCAGCGGCTGATCGGCCGAAATCCGATCGTCACGCTGGGGCAATCGAACATGCGCGAGATCTGCAGGATTGCGTCCGGTTTGTCGGGAGCCGATCACCAGCGCAAAAACCAGGCAGGTGGCGACAGATGCGATCGCCAGCCGGCCCGATTGTGATCGCCGGGAAGGTGGCCGTTCTGCGGCAACCGCCACAGTGGGAATTCCCGCAGCGCTTTGCGTTGCAAGCTCTGACAGGACGGCACTGACCAGGTGCAACGGCGGCGCGACCCGTCTCCAGACATCGATCGCAGCGTTAAGGTGCTGCTGAACGTCAAAGTCGATACGACATTCGATACACACAGTGACATGCTCGCGTGCCGCCGTCGTCAACGGTTGGCGAGTCTCAACACTCGATACAAGTGCCGCTTCAAATTCGGTGCAGTTCATATCCGTCCTTTGTCACGACGCCTCGTTCGATCAGCAATTCCGCCAATTCCCGTCGAGCGCGATGGAGCCACGTTTTGACAGTTCCCGGGGGACATTGCATGACTTCTGCGGTTTCCGTGATGCTCAGTTCCTGCTGGTGAAAGAGGATAAAACATGTTCGATATTCGTCACGCAGCGTGCCGAGTGCAAAATCGAGTTCTTCCGACAGGCCGACTGCTCCGAGCTTTGCATCGCGAGCGGGGACATCGATGACAGGATCGATGTTCCGCTCCTGATAACTCCGTTTCGACTGATGAGTCCGGCATCGGTTGACAGCAATCGTCAGCACCCATGGTTTGAGCGGTCGTTCTCGATCCCAATTGTGAAGGTGTCTGACAGCGCGAAACAAGGTCTGCTGAGCAACATCTTCGGCGTCTTCACGATGTCGCAACTGGCTGAGACAATACCCGAACACTCCCCCCTGAAATTGCTCGACGAAAGCCCGGATGGCCGATTGGTCACCGGACAAGCATCGTTCGGCGAGCTCCCGATCATCCACTGCGAGTCACCCTTCCGAAATGAATTACCCGCAACCTCGGGAAAAAGTTTCAACCTGCGGACGAGTCATGTCCGGCCCGACATCTTATACAGCTCGCGGCAAGGAATCAGGCATTCGTCATACGCAGTTTTTCGGTGAAAATGCCGGAACAACTGACATCACCAGCCATTCCGACAAACGTTTACCTCGCGCATGCAACGGATTCGTTGCGTCACCAGGCCAGTACGGATCCGCAAGTCGGGTGAAACACCCATTTTAAGGGCTTTGCCAGCAATCACCGACATCGCTTCACCAGATACAATCAACGCAAAGCCTTTGCCGTAGATCATTTGCAATTGATCTTGGTCGTATTTGCCTGCAAATCTATACTCCGCGATGTCGCTTGCCGGGTTTTCGGTCACGACGATCCTTCAATTCCCTCCGCGATTCTCGTGGACTGCTTATGATTCTTGCCGATTTTTTTGAATTGCGACGACCGCATACGGGCCAACGCTGGTTGCGTTGCGGACTGTTGCTTGCCATCGTTTGCCAGGTTTTTTCGCTCGTCGGCTGCGTCAGCCGGCGGATGACCATTGTTTCAAATCCGCCGGGAGCAATGACCCTGTTGGAAGGACGAGAGATCGGTTACACACCCGCTTCTGCCGACTTCACCTGGTATGGCACGCGACAGGTGACACTGATTAAGGATGACTACGAAACGAAAACGCAGCTCGTCACGATTCCCGCCCCGTGGTATCAATGGCCCGTCATCGAGTTTTTTGCCGACAATCTGATGCCATCACGCGTCACCGACCGGCGTACGTTTAACTTCGAACTGCAGCCGAAGCAAAAGGTTCCCGACGAAGACCTTCGTTCGCGAGCACGACAACTTCGCAGCGAAGCACAGCTCGGCCAATAGCAGCGTTTTGCTTCGTCCGCCGATGCCGATGATTGGGTTATTCTGTGACTTGAGCGTGAAGGGTTGCGGACGTCGCCGGGGTTTCGGCGAGTGGCATCAAAAACTCGCGCAGTGGACCTTCCGGATAGAGGACGAATGAGTATTCGCGGTTTCGGACGAATGCATTCGCCGCCAATTGCAATCGAAGTTGTTCCGCCGCAGCTTGGTAATCCGCTCGGATCGAATCGGTTTTCGATCTTAATAGGGACCGGATTTGATCCAGTCGCCGATGTTGAACCGACGTGAGCCGCCCCTTGAGCTTCTTCGTGGCGCGAAGCGTTCGGGCTGACTCGAGAAGTTCTTTTTTTTCTTCGACCAGCGCGGCCACGCCATCATCGGACACGTTTGTCAGATGACGATCAGGATTATAGTCCAAATCGCGCAACCGATGCTGAACGGCGTGCAATTGAACCTCAGTCGCACTGAACGCTCCCCCCAGCGGCAAATACAACGTCGCAGAGACTGTCATAAATGCAGGAGCCGTGATTCCGAACAGTCGCTCGCATAACCGGTCCGTCATCGAATCGTATTTCGCTCCGCCAATTCCGTGAACGAACAAGTCAGCAAGGCATGTCCGGGCGAACAGCGTTGTCGTCAGGGCGCGAGTTCTCAATCGAAATCCCTGCCTGGCGATGTCATCCAGTACCGTGACGGCATCATGAAGTGATCCATCCTCATTGAATGGCAGCCTTGCGAAAACTTCGGACTGGTCCCTCAATTCACAAACCGATCCCGTGCGACGCGCAAAAAGTCGACCTCGCTGCGAATCGCCGCGTCGCCAGATCCAGAACGGGGCTTCGAGCCAATCGTCATGACGATCCAGATCCGGAAGGGGTTGCATCCGATTTCGAAGCCGGTGCTGGTGGCGGTACCCGGCAACGACTTCGTTATAGGTCTGATGCACTTCGGGCAGTCGCATCAACAGATGTGCTGCAAACCATCGAAAAGGCTCGGTATTGCACAATCGCGACATCGGCAATTCAAGGTTTGCGAGTCCCCAGTTTCGTTCGACGCGAGTTCGGATGGCCGTCAATTCGTCGCACAGCCGACTGCCATCTTTCGAACGCTGATCGCCTGAACTCCATGCGGTTGCAGCCAGTGGTTCGAAACCCCACGCGGTTCGCATTCGATCGTGGAGGGCGGGGCCGAAACTGCGAAACAAGTCGCCGTCGAGGATCATCGCCTCTTCCCACGGCAACGATTGACGTGGCGAATCGAACGGCAACCGTTCAATTCGAAGTTGTTCGCGAGTCCCCGCAGGGACGCGTAACGTCGTCGAATTCATCGCATCGTTGTCGATGACGAGGTTGATGGCGATGGAATTGCACTGTCGGGCAATCCCTGCCAGCGTGAAGTTTTTGGCCCAGACTCCGACGTGAAACAAATCGGGTTGGTGCCCGCTGACGACCACGGAATCTGCGGGAAAATCGGGAAGCTCTGATCGGATCAGAGACGCCGTATAGTCGCGTCCCTGCGAGACCGCTGCGAGTCGTGTCGCCGCCCGAAGATCGGCCAACGAACGACCATTCAGCGAACAGCGGGCCTCGGCAAAATGAGACTGGTTCTCTTTGACGAGTCGAACGGCCGAAACCAGGTCGGGGATCATCAACAGCGACCGGTCGTCGCGCGGGACGCGAAATCGCTGTGGGGCAGGGTTTTCTGGCATCCCTCGACATTACACGAAATTCACGCCATTTCAATGTGTCGACAACAAGATGCCGTATTGCTGAACGATGTCAAAACGAGTCACCAGCCGCACCAGTTCGGTCAATGACCGAACTTCCAGCTTTTTCATCAGTGACGCTCGCCGCATTTCAACCGCCCGTTCGGTGATTCCCAATCGCATCGCCAGCACCTTGTTCGGCTGGCATTCCATCAGCAAATCGAGGACTTCGCGGTCCTTGGTCGTCAATTTGGAGACGCGCTGCTCGACCGCATCCCAAAAGAGGCGACGGCGGTTCAATTCGTTTTCGGACTCGTGAACCAGCAGGGACGCGACATCGTTGTTCTCCTGAGCCGCAAATCCGACTCGTGCGAGTTGACTCTGCAGATAACCTCGTGTGACCGAATCCCCTCCCACAATGTGCAAAGAGGGATATCGCGACGTCATCGGTTCAAGTTCGGCAGCGTAATCGTTGAGTGCTATCATAATGGTTGAAAGCAATAAGCAACCCGCGTTCCAAAACGCAGTTGAATGCCAAAATCACTTGAATAAATTGCAATCCAGCCGAATGACTCGTCAGAAAAACCTGCATTTCATGCGAAAAATGAATTTTTGAAGAGTATGATCACCTGCCAATCAATGTGGCAGCATTGCATAGTGAGCCGTCATTGGGGTACGACAAGGCGTTCGCCAGCGAATTCCACGACATCGCCAGGGGCAAGCTTCTTACCGCGTCGTGTTTCCACGGCTCCGTTCAAGCGAACGTCGCCGGACTGGATGACGACTTTCGCCTCGCCTCCCGAACCAACGATGCCGGTCTGTTTAAGAAACTGATCAAGAGTGATTGGTGAAGGCAAAATGCAAAACTTTCCAGAATACAGAGACGAGAATACCACGAATGTCCAGCCCCGAGCGTAAACAGATTTCATATTTGATTTTCGATGTCGAAACAATCGCCGACGGTGATCTCGTCTCGAAGATTCGCTATCCCAACGAGGGGCTGACGCCGCAAGACGCGTTGAATCGTTATCGGGCTCAACTGCTGGCCGAATCCGGAAAAGATATTCTGCCGGTGACATTCATGGTGCCGATTTCAGTCGCAGTGGCCAAAGTTGATGCCGAATACCGGTTGCAGGATGTCGTGGTACTCGATTCGCCCCGGTTTCGACCGCACGTGATTGCGCGTCATTTCTGGCAGGGATGGAACGCGTACGGTCGACCGACATTGGTCAGCTTTAACGGACGCGGTTACGATATTCCCGTGCTGGAATTGGCGGCCTATCGCTACGGATATGCGGTTCCTGCATGGTTCAACGTCGAAGCGCGAACATACGAGCAGTCCCGCAACCGGTACAACGCGACGGCTCATCTCGACCTGCTCGACTTGCTCTCGAACTTCGGTGCATCGCGCATCAGTGGCGGATTGAACCTGTTGGCGAACCTGATCGGCAAGCCAGGCAAGACCGGCGTCGACGGGTCTCAGGTTCAGGGCCTTTACGAAGCGGGCGAGGTGGTCGCGATCAACGATTATTGCCGCTGCGACGTACTCGATACATATTTTGTGTTTTTAAGAACGCGCGTCCTGCTCGGAAAACTGACGATCGAAGACGAACATCGGCTCGTTGCCGAAACCAGAACATGGCTGGAAGAGCAAACTAATCTGGTCCCGGTGTACAAGGACTACTTGTCTCACTGGGGCGACTGGCAACCCCCCGTCGACTGAACCATCAACACCTGCCATCCGCCACAGTTTTATACTGCTCGCGGTCCGGATTGAGGCTTCGTTTGTGAGTCCGCTTCCACGTTCGAAGCGGACTGCGACAGTTTCCGGGCGTCGCCGGATTTCTCGATGGCCTCAAACCAGACCGCGCGTGGTATAATCGACTTCGTACATTGCTCGGGTCAAACCGCGACAGGTATCATCCGGACGATTCTGGTGATGACCACGGTCCAAACGGGGATGCGACGAACTGAATGTCGAACGAAATTCGAGACCGGCTGATTGACAATTTGAAAACCGTTCGCGAACGAATCGACAGCGCCTGCGTGCGTGCGAATCGGCTTGCCAGTCAGGTCACGCTGGTGGCCGTCACGAAATATGCACAGATTGAATGGGTCAACGAATTGGTCGGACTGGGGGTACACGACCTCGGTGAGGCCCGTCCGCAGCAACTGATTTCACGAGCCGGACAGTTTCCCCGCGATATTCGCTGGCACCTGATTGGCCATCTGCAACGGAACAAAGCCGACGATGTCCTGCCGCTCTCACATTTGATTCATTCGGTCGATTCGATCCGGTTGTTCGATCAAATCACCAGGTCGGCGGCAAAGCTCAATCGGTTGGCGCGTATCTTGCTGGAAGTGAACGTTTCCGGGGAAGCAAGCAAAGACGGATTCGATCCCGCTGAATTGTTGGCCGCCTGGCCCCGCATGAAATCGAGTGACTCCATCGAAGTCTGTGGTTTGATGACGATGGCTCCGCTGGATATCGACGCCGAAACCGCC
>JANXOO010001209.1 GCA_025353525.1 Schlesneria sp.
CTCGGGCCGGTACGACTCCGCGACTCAGAATGTTCAGAAAGCAAAATCCGACGCTAAGTCGCCGAGTGATTTTCTGAGGGGCGAGTACGAATACGTCCTTGCCCGTATCGCCGGAAAACAGGGTCTGGCCGATCCGGAAAAACGAGCCGCTGCCATTCAGAAACTGATCGCCGCTCAAAAGGCGTATCCCGATCATGTCCGGTTCTACGAATCGCTGATGTTGCTTGGTCAAATTCAGCTTGCCAACAAGGATTATGACGCGGTCCGTGCAGCGATCCAGTCGCTGTCGCAGGCTCCGTGGAACGACTACAAGCTGGCCTCCAGAATCATTGAATCCCGCGTTTTGGTTTCTGAGGGAAAGATTGACGAAGCGATCGCCGGATTTGAAGCCGTTGCGACGGCAGATGGTGATACATCGGCAGACAAGTCGAGAAAATACGAAGCAATGCTCGGTCACGCGCGCGGTTTGATTTTGCAGTCAAAATTCGATGCGGCACTGGCAATTCTCGAAACGATTCCGGCACAGGTTCCATCCGACGACATTGCCATCCAGGCCGAAGCTCATGTTTTGCAAGGCCAGGCGTTTCAGGGACTGGGACAACTGTCAAATGCCGTGCTCGCTTACATGAAAGTCGATCTTCTGTTTTCAAAAGACACCAATTATCACCCCGAAGCGCTCTATCAATTGAGCAACCTGTGGAAACTCGTTCAACTTCCCGAACGGAGTGCCGAAGCGGCAGGAAAACTCGCTCAGATGTACCCGAACAGCGAGTGGAGAAAGAAGCTGGGGGGGGAGTAGAGGATTTGACGGCACTCTGGCATCGTACCGGATGTGCGTCTAGAATCGCGTTGGGCTCGGGCCAGGACCAATCGCATCTCCTGAGGTATGCGCGACGGAGTGCATCGCAACAGTATATGCGGCACTCCCTCATTCACGCTTCGCGCGTCTGGCTGCCGGGGGACACGGATGACTCAATCGAAAGGGATTGCCTTGAACCAAACCATATTCCGCAGCTGCATCTGGTGTCTGGTTCTTACATTTCTGGTCGGTTGGTCGAGTATCGGTTTATCGCAAACAATCTCGATGCTGCCCGATGACAACAACGCGGCTGGCGTTGACGATCAACGGTTTTCCAGTGACGTCCCGATCCTTCAGACGCAAAAGGCCTTTCTTCCGTGGATGATCCGTGCATCGGGCATCTTCGGGTTCCTGATCCTGCTGGTTTCATTTGCGATGGTGGCGATCATCATGATGATCGCGGTACGACTGCGGCGGGATTACTACCTTCCCGCGACGTTCATCGAAGAATTCGAACAGCAACTGCAGGCAAAAGACTATCAGGGGGCTTACGAATCGGCCAAAGGGAGCGATTCGTTTATCGGCCGGATTCTTGCGGCGGGAATGGGCCGGCTTTCGCGAGGTTATGACGAAGCCGTCGTCCAGATGCAGCAAGTCGGTGATGATGAATCGATGGCAATGGAACACAAGATCGGTTACCTGTCGCTTATCGGTTCGATCGCTCCGATGCTCGGTTTGCTCGGTACTGTCCAGGGAATGATTTTCAGTTTCTGGGTCATGGCGAATTCAACGACTTTGCCAAGGCCGTCCGATCTGGCGGACGGAATCGCCACCGCATCGCTGACCACCCTCGAGGGCCTGGCGGTGGCAATTCCGGCGATTGTCTTTTCATCGTTGTACAGAAATCGACTGGCCCGGTTCCTGATGGAAAGCGGATTTGTCGCCGATAATCTGATGAAAAACTTCCAGAATTCCGGCAAGATAACTCCTGTAACACCACGCACCGAATGACACATTGCGAGAATTCAAACAGCAATTCACGCATGAATGTCAATGCGGTTCGCCACCAGAAACGACCTCGAAGAACGGAGACTTCGCCGTGAAAATGCGTCAAATCGAAATGGCGGTGACTCGACCGGATTTGACTCCGATGGTCGCGATCGTCTTTCAGTTGCTGACGCTCTTTATGATCATCCTCAATTTTGAAAATACGAAATCGGAAGAAAGAATCAAGCTTCCCCGCGACCGGTTGGCGAGGCCTCCTGCGGCCAAACCTGAATATGAACTGGTGCTGAATTTCGGATATCGGCAACTTCCCTCGGGCGAACGGGACGGTTCATTGCCGGAAGTCTTCTATAACGAAACCTATGTCGACGTGCGCCGGATCGGCCCGCATCTGGAAACGGAAAAACGAGTCATCCAGAGAACTCATGGAGAACGGGCGATCAAAGATGTCACCGTCGTCATCCGTGCCGATTCTGACGTGCCGAATGGATTGGTCCAGCAACTGATTGAAGAATGTCAAAGGACCGGGTTTTCAAAATTCCTGCTGCGTCCGATGCCGGAGGACGTTTGAAATGAGTCTGCGGTTTCGCTTGCAACATCCGACACAAAAAGTCGAATTCCCGATGGCGCCCCTGATCGCCGTCATGTTCCAGTTTCTGTTCTTTTTTATGCTCAATTTGACAACGTTCAACCGTGACAGAGATCTGAATTCCCGGTTGCCAGTCACCCTTCCTGCGCTGTCAACGCCCCCGCTGAACATCTCGTCGATCAAGGTTGGAATCCGGTCTGACCGCGATGGAAACCTGACTCAACTGACTTTGGGCTCGAAGAATCTGGGTAGCGATGATGCGGCGTTCGATCGACTGAATGGTGAAATTCTGGCGATGATCGGTCGACCGGGAAATCCGCTGGCAAGTGACATCGAAGTCGAAATCGATGCCGACTTCGAAACGCAGTACAAGTACGTCGTCAAAGCCATCTCGAAGTGTACAGGCCGGTTTGATCCTGACACAAAGCAGGTTGCTCGGTACATCGAAAAAATCAAATTCGCCCCGTCGCATAAGCCAAAGGCGTAAAAAGACTTCCGCAAAAGAACGTTTCCGCCCGCCCGCCGCTCGCTACCCGCCACCCCTCCCTCTTTTCCCTTCTCGGCGGTTCCTCGATACAATTGGCCCCTTCCCCCTGACCCAATGCAGGGACTGCCGAATCACCCTCTGGTTTTTGCGTTATGACTTCCCCGGCCAATTCTCGCCCTGCTTTTTCGACCCCTGAAGAACTGATCCTGGTCCTCGATTTTGGCGGCCAAACCGCACAGTTGATCGCTCGTCGCGTGCGTGATCAGAACGTTTTTTGTCAGTTGGTACGGCACGACTTGTCGATTGAACGCATTCGTGAGCTGAATCCCAAAGGCCTGATCCTTTCCGGTGGACCTGCGAGCGTTTACGAGCCGAATTCTCCGCAAGTTGACCCGCAGATCTTTGAACTGGGTATCCCCGTCCTGGGGATCTGTTACGGAATGAACCTTGTTGGACAGATGTTCGGCGGTCGCGTTCAACCCGGCACCAAACGCGAATTCGGTCGCACGGAATGCCAGACCATCGCCACGGACCCGATTCTGGCAGGACTGCCAGCGAGCAGCACGGTGTGGATGAGTCACGGCGATCACGTTCAGGAGACCTCCGGATTGTTGATACCGTTGATGAAGACATCCACCTGCGAGTTCGCCGCCGTCAAACACCGCGACCGAAAGGTGTACGGCCTGCAATTTCATCCGGAAGTGACTCATACGCAGTACGGCGGCCTGCTTCTTGGCAATTTCGTTAAAACTGTCTGCGGCTGTCACGGCACCTGGAAAATCAGTTCTCTGATCGAACGCGAAGTTGCGTCGATCAGGGCACGTGTTGGAAACAAGCGGGTTATTTGCGGATTGTCGGGGGGCGTCGATTCGTCGGTCGTCGCTGCGATTCTGTACAAAGCGATCGGGTCGCAATTGTCGTGCATTTTTGTCGACAATGGCCTGTTGCGAAAAGGCGAATCGGACAAAGTCCGCGACCGGTTCCAGAATCACTTCAAAACGGACCTGCACGTCGTCGATGCCAGCGCCCGCTTTCTGGACGAACTGGCGGGGGTCACCGATCCTCAGCAGAAGCGAATGATCATCGGGCGAGTCTTCATCGAAGTATTCCGGAAAGAGGCCGAATCGATTCCCGACGCCCACTTTCTGGCTCAGGGAACTCTTTATCCGGATGTGATCGAGTCAGGCGCCAACCACGACGGCCCCGCCGCAACGATCAAGGCACATCACAATGTCGGTGGATTACCCGAACAATTGGGATTCGAATTGATCGAGCCGTTACGGGATCTGTTCAAGGACGAAGTCCGTCGTATGGGACTGGAACTGGGGCTGACGGACGAGCTGGTCTGGCGGCACCCGTTTCCCGGCCCCGGCCTCGGCGTCCGCTGTCTGGGTGAATTGTCGGCACCGCGACTGGCGAAATTGCGAGAAGCAGACGCGATCGTGATGGAAGAACTGCGACTGGCAGGACTTTATCGCCAGATTCAGCAAGCGTTCGCTGTGTTACTTCCGGTTCATACGGTCGGCGTCATGGGTGACGGCCGAACCTACGAAGAAGTAGTAGCCGTCCGGGCGGTATCGACCGACGACTTCATGACAGCCGACTGGTTTCCGATGCCTCACGACATATTGCAAAAGATTTCAACAAGGATCATCAACGAAGTCCGCGGCGTCAATCGCGTCGTCTACGACATCAGCTCAAAGCCTCCCAGCACAATCGAGTGGGAATAGAGGGATCCCAAGCGGTCTTCGTTGGAGTTCAGGCTTGGCCTGTCCCCTCTTCAACATCAAGCAAGGGCCGCACCGGCGACTCATTCAACACTCCGTTTGACAGCAAAACAACAGGGGCACGTCGCGTTTGAAACGGCAAACCGTGCCATTGGGAGGGCGAAAATCCTTCTGAGCCGCCACGGCGCTGCGTAACCCCCTGTGACAAAGCCAAATATGAGTCCATCTTCCCGACAAAACAAAACGAAAGAAACAAACAACTGGAAACGGCAACACGCAGAAGGAATTGCGAGGGAAAATCGTAACAATTAGCGGTTAAACGCGCTGGCGAGCCCGGACCCGCCAGGGCCGGGGTTCTTCACAGTATTGGCGCGTTGTTGAATTCGGTTGGCGAAGGCAACGCAACTCGCATGGCGAAGGCAACGCAACTCGCAGATTTGATGCCGCTCAATTCGGTGTGCGGAACATCAGGGACAAATTGATCGATGGAACAACGCTTCAACGTCAGGAAGGACTGCAAGACCGACACCATCGGCGACGCGTTTGACGTTTGCGGGCCTTCGATGTTCCGGCTGATTCGTCGTCAGTCCCTCGACACACAAGCCGAATCGCCGAACAGGTCCGATTGCAATCCGGGCCGGCGAACCGACCTGCCCCGAATCATGAATTCCTGATTTCAACGATTTGCCGAATTGAAGGGAGGCCAGTGGCGAGCGATCAGTATGGGTGCGCTACGGCTAACGTGTTGAGGGACTAACACGGATACTATTTGCGGTTCCGCCGCGTTCAAGTTGCCATGCCGCGCTTCATGACGGTTCAATTCAATTTGAGCCCGTCGCGCGGCTGCCGATTATTTTGAGATTGTGGGCCAACTCGGTAGGATCTTCTCAGCCTGTTTTCGATCAAATATCGCGTCGTTGACAGGAACGGTCGATCGGGCGGATATCGAATGGAACCTCGAATGGCGTCCACAAGGTCAGCTCGTTCAATCGGCTTCCTTGTTTGTTCGTTCAGAAATTGGAGTACGCCATGGATGCGCAATGGAGTCGAATCAAGTCGATCGTTGGCAACGATGAGTCGACGACTTTCGAAGATCAGGTGGAGACGTTTTATCAGCATTTACTCGGCTCGTTGGAGTTGCCCTGCGAGGTCACTGGCACCGAGGATTTTCAATGGGAAGAACGGTATGTATTCGGTGGTGCCAGTCTTGCGGAATACAAACGCTTGAGAAAGGAATGCCCTTCGTATCAGGACAAATACGATTTACTCGCCATCGAAAAGGGTGTGTTTTCGGAATGGATGATGTGCTACGGTGAAGACCTCAGCGCCCGCGTGAAACGCAAATCCGACGGGAAGGAATTTGTGCTCGGCTTGTCGGAACTCAAGGGGGGTGGAGAAAAAATCCCGGAACGCCCAACTCATTCTCGACTTTGCGGTTTTCTTCGTAAACAGCCGATGAGTCTGTGAGGTCATTAGAATCGACACTGAAGGTGTCACAGAGAGTCACCGGTGGTCGAAGCGGCGCTAAGACCACCGGTGATCGATCCCCTTGGGCTCGCCTTGCGATTGTCCGAGTTGCCTGACACGACGCATCACTTGGGGCCAAGGCGATTGGCTAAATCTTGCCTCGTACGAAACTTGCATTCGCTATTTTCCGCCGGCTTTTTCCGGCGCACTGTGTCCCCATTGTCTGATGGCTTGTGCGGTGTCAGAGACCCACGCACAACGCGGAACTTACGCCAGGATCTCATGTACGACATTTCCTCGCACATCCGTCAATCGATAATCGCGGCCCTGGAACCGGTAGGTCAGGCGGGTGTGGTCCAGGCCAAGCAGGTGAAGAATGGTTGCCTGGACGTCGTGGATATGCACGGGTTTGTCGATCACGTTGAAACCGAGTTCGTCGGTCGCTCCGTGTGTCATTCCCGGTTTCAGGCCGCCGCCCGCCATGAACATCGTGTTCGAGAATGGGTGATGGTCGCGGCCGATGTGGGGACCTGCGGCGGTGCGGCCCTCGCGGAATGGAGTGCGGCCGAACTCACCCATCCAGACGACCAGGGTTTCATCCAGTAAGCCTCGATGTTTGAGATCGCGAATCAGAGCAGCGACGGGGCGGTCCATCAGTGTGCAGCGTTTGACCAGATTGTCTCGCAAGTCTTCACCTGGATTGGTTCCGTGGAAGTCCCAGCCCCAATCACTGAGTTGTACATAGCGGACTCCCTTTTCGATCAGGCGGCGGGCGAGAAGACAGTTGTTCGCAAAACTCGCGGCACCCGGCTGTGCGCCGTAGTCATCCAGCAGGTGCGCCGGCTCTTTGGATATATCCATCAGTTCGGGGACGACGACCTGCATCCGGAACGCCATCTCGTACTGAGCGATTCGCGTGGCCGTCTCAGCGTTCTTCAATTCCCGGGCTTGAAGGCGGTTCAGGTCATTCAGCGCATCCAGGCTTTGACGACGGATCGACCGGTCCATGCCTTCGGGGTCAGTCAGGTAGAGAACCGGGTCGCCACCGGTTCGACACTGTACGCCTTGGTAAACCGAGGGCAAAAAACCGCTGCCCCAGCCTGCCTTGCCGGAACTTGGAAGTGATCCGCCGGAGGTGAAGACGATGAAGCCGGGCAGATCGCGACTCTCAGAACCTAATCCATACGTCACCCACGAACCGATTGAAGGCCGGCCGGCCGTTCGGGGAATGCCGGTGAGCATGAGCAACTCGGCCGGACCATGATTGAACTGCTCGGTATGCAGCGACTTGATGAAGGTCAGGTCGTCGACGATTTCCGCGACCTTCGGCATCGCGGCCGAGACCCATGCGCCGCATCGTCCGTGCTGCTGGAACTTTTGTGGAGTGCCGAGAAGTTTCGGCGTTCCGCTCGTGAATGCAAATGGTTTTCCGTCAGTCAACGACGCAGGACAGTCTTGTCCGTCGCGTTCGACGAGTTGCGGTTTGTAATCGAACAGGTCGAGGTGTGACGGTCCGCCTGACATGCTCAGAAAAATGACGTTTTTGACTTTTGCAGGGAAGTGTGACTGGCTGGGGGCGAACGGTTCGTCGAGTGACGGTGCTGCTTGCAGAGAACCGTTCATAAGCGAGGCGAGCGCCAAACCGCCCAGGCCGAGCGAACCATCTCCCAGGAAATGCCGGCGTGTGATTCGTGAAAGATCGTTGAATGTCACTTCGTCAGTCATATTGGCATTTCAGCGTTTGGCCAGGAATTCGTCGAGGTTTAACAGGACATTCCCGACGACGGTCCAGGCAGCGGCGGCAATTGGATCTATCTTTTCGGGAAGCGGTCCGAGCGGCGTTGAGGCGAGCGGGATGGATTTCGCCGGATCGGCAGCGAGTGATGCATGAATCGCTTGATACAAACTGACCACTCTTTGAGATTCCTCCACCGTAGGCCGACGCGTCAAAGTGATGCGGAATCCATAAGACACCTTCAATTCGAGAGTGTCTCCGCCGTCTTGAAGAATCCGGCGCGCGAGCGCCTGAGCCGCCTCGACATAGACCTGATCGTTCAACGTTACGAGCGCTTGAAGCGGAGTGTTGGTGCGGATTCGGCGCATGCTGCACACGCTTCGTTCGGGCGCGTCGAATGTCATCATCGATGGATAAGGAAGATTCCGCCGCCACCGTGTATAGAGTGCTCGACGATGTCGGTCTTCACCGCGACTTGTCTCCCAATCGGTACTCGGCCCGAATGCGGCCGCGAGACCGTTCAGCGGTTGGGGCGGATGGACCGGTGGTCCGTACATTTTAGGACTGAGCAATCCTGCCACAAACAACGCTTGATCGCGA
>JANXOO010001219.1 GCA_025353525.1 Schlesneria sp.
CGCAACCGGGACAGACTTCGACGCGCTGCGTCGGAATGAACGAGAACTGGCAACTGGGGCACAGCGCAGCAACGAACAGTCGCGTGTTCGGTCCGGTGCGGCGGTCTTCGGTCATGAGCGACTCTTCGAGTTTGAGGGGACAGCGGGTGTGATCGGTCTGGCCTCCGCTGCCAACACTCTACGCGAGAGCGATCCTGCCGTCACGACACGACGTGAACCAGCATCATGTCGTGCCATTCGAGCGACCAGTCCGAACTGCCGACCAGAACCATTTTGCTGCCGGAATCGAGCATATTTCGGGCGCGGCCCTGTTCCTCAACGAATTCGATCAGTTCTCGCGGAGCCAATGAAACAGCCTTCGTTTCGATCGGGGTCACGCCCCAGAACAGGCACATCCGCCGCGCGACTTCGGGTCGGTCGGTCAGCCCGAGAATCGGAATCTGCGGTCGCTGCTTTGAAATCGCCATCGCTGTCTTGCCGCCACGCGTGGCCGCGACGATCAAATCGGCATTCAGGTGAGCCGCAGCCGTCCCCGCTCCGTGCGTCACCGCCTCGGTAATCGCAGCCGCCCGCGTCCGATTGGTGCTTCGTGTATCGCTCTTCGAAAATCGGGGCTCGAGCATTCGTTCGGCCTCGCGAGCGATCCGGCTCATCATCGCGACGGCTTCGACTGGATAGTCACCTGCAGCTGTTTCACCCGAAAGCATCACGGCATCGGTCCCGTCGAGGACCGCGTTGAAAACATCGCTCGCTTCGGCACGCGTTGGCAATTCGCTCTTTTGCATCGAATCGAGCATCTGCGTCGCAGTGATGACGGGAGTCCGATGTTCGTTGCACATCCGGATGATCTGCTTCTGCAGTGCAGGCACCCGAAAGACGTCCGCTTCGACTCCCAGATCGCCGCGGGCAACCATTACTGCGTCCGTCTCGATGACGATCTGTTCGAGATCAGCGATCGCTTCCGGCTTTTCGATCTTGGCAACGATCCACGGCGGATTCTTCGTCGGATGGGCGGCAATCAGCTTCTTGAGCAATCGAATGTCATCAGAATTGCGCACGAAACTGAGGCCCACATAGTCGAGCCCGTTATCAAGCACCCACTGGAGATCTGCACGATCCTTGTCGGTCACACTGGGAGTGCTTAACGTCGCACCGGGCAGATTGACGCCCTGACGACTACGAACGAGTCCTGGCTGGACGACCTCGCAAACGACCTTTCCTGTTTTGGCATCCTGCTCGATCACGCGGAGCGAGACGGAGCCGTCGGCGAGCAACACACGATCACCCGGCCGCAGGTCGTCGATCAATTGATCGTACGTACAGGTCAATTGATCCAGTCTTCCTGCTTCGATCGTTCGCACGAACTCGAGCCGCGCACCGGATCGGCAACGCAGTCCGTCGGGTGGAAGT
This sequence comes from Schlesneria sp., assembly GCA_025353525.1. GTDB lineage: Bacteria > Planctomycetota > Planctomycetia > Planctomycetales > Planctomycetaceae > Schlesneria. The sequence goes on from JANXOO010001219.1 coordinate 1,411, forward strand.
TCGCCGAGCCGGATTTTTGGCCCGGCGAGATCGGCAAGAATTGCGATTGGCTGTTCTTGTTCGACAGACACCTGGCGAATCCAGCCGACAACCTGTTTGAACCAATCGTACGTTCCGTGAGCAAAATTCAGGCGGAAGACATCGACACCCGCCAATACGAGTTCCGTCAACTTTTCGAGAGACGCCGAAGCAGGTCCCACCGTGGCGACGATTTTTGTCTTGACGAGTGGCCCTTCAGAATATTTGCGTTGCCAGAGATCCATCGTGAACCGGTCCTTTTGCGATGACGTTTTCAATCCTGCGAGCGCGATGGTACATGCTTCAGTTCGCCCGCAGCGTCAACAAGGCAGTGCGTTGAATCAAAATCTGCGAAACTGCTTCGATAACGCCTTTCGGCACGTTTTCAAAATGAAACAAAACAAGTGCCATCGAGCGCGAGCGGCTGGATTGTAGCAGACAGCAACGGACCGGTCGCTTACCAGGGGAAAGGTACAAGGAAGACATGGAGCCAGTCCCCGTTTTTTAACCGGGCAACCGGTATTTCCTTTCTTGCCTTTCGCCTTATGACACCGAAAGGCCGTCCAGCCGGCCCGTCGAATCGCCAAATCTGTCAAGATTTGTGACACCCATCCGGTCGGCAAGACTGAGGTACAGGTTCGTCAACGGTTTCGATTTGTGATCCACAAAACGGCCAGGCGTCAATGCTCCACCGGCGTGGCCAGCCAGAATGATCGGCAAGTCGGCATGCGTGTGGCTGTTTCCGTCCGCATTTCCACTGCCATAAACGATCATTGAATTGTGAAGCAACGAATTTCCATCGGCGTCACGGGCTTCCGCCAGTTTATCCAGAAATCCCGAGAACATTCGCACGTACCACTGGTCGATTTCCTGGACCTTCCTGATTCGATCCTCTTTATTCTGATGGTGCGTCAGGTCGTGGTGGCCTTCGACAATCCCGATATGATCGAATGATCGGTTGCTGCCATCGTGGGCAAGTTGCAACGTTGCCACGCGCGTCGAGTCCGTCTGAAAGGCCAAAAACAACAGGTCGAACATCAGTTGAACGTATTGCTCGTACGACTGGGGGACGCCAGCCGGAGTCGCCATTGACGGATCGGCTGGCGCTCCGAACTGTTCCGATTTCGCGATCCGTTTTTCAATTTCGCGAATTCCGTACAGGTATTGATCCAGCTTCAGTCGATCATTTGTCCCCAGCCGCCGCTGCATCGATCGGGCATCATCCAGAACGAAGTCCAGTACCGACTTCTGTTCGACGCGCCGCCGAACCAGATTATCGCTTCGCTCGCCCGGATTTCCCGATCCGAACAACCGTTCGAAGACGGATGCCGGATTCGATTCGGGCGACATCGGAGTCGTCGCTGAACTCCACGAAATGTTGTACTGATAGGCGCACGAATATCCGGAATCGCATCCGCTCGTCTGCCGGTTCGAATCGCAAGTCAGTTCGAGCGATGTCAGTCGTGTTTTTTCGCCGACCGATCTGGCAATGATCTGGTCGATCGAAACCCCCGCCTGAATATCGCTGGCACTCTTTTTCAGTCGCACTCCCGTCAGAAACGTTCCGTTTCCGCGAGCATGATCGCCGCCGCCATCGGCCCCGCCGTCCGCCGAGTGATTATCCAGTCCCTTGAGTATCTGAATCGATTCGCGATGTTTTTCGAGCGGCTCCAGTGTCCGACTCAGCGCAAATGTTTTGGCTTCAGCCGCGTTTGAAACGCTCGGCCACCATGCCTTCGGAATCGCTCCGTTGGGAAAATAAACAAATGCCGAACGAAGTGGTGCGCCGGTTGCCGTCGTGGCAACGGAGGTAGCGGATTCTTTGGCAAGCAATCCGCGCTGGATCAGCGACTCAAGACCCGGCAGAGCCAGGCAGACTCCCAAGCCGCGAAGAAATTGTCGACGTTGC
>JANXOO010001241.1 GCA_025353525.1 Schlesneria sp.
TCAACGAATAGATGCCTCCGGCATCGACAAGAATTCGGGAAACGCGAGACGACAGCACATGGCCGGACGAAAACTGAACGTAGTAATTTCGCAAGCGCCGGGAAAGAACCCGGTCAAGCGGCAGTTGGAAGAGGAAATTGCAACCCGCCTGATTCTAAACGGGATTGCCGAAGTGTCGATCGTGCCTCACGTGAGCGACCTGACGGCAGACCATACGGGGATGTTATGGCTGAAGTCGATGCGCGGGGATCTTGTCGTTTTGTCGTGGCTGTTTCCTCGTGCGACACGCTGGGTCCTCGACCGTAACGGCGTGAAAGGCAAGGACGGTTTGTCGCGTCTGAACAAAATGGACGACGACGACGACGAAGGCGATGATGACGAAACACGCGAAGAAGATCCGTCGACCGAAGAACCGGCTGTCTCGCGCGGAATCGGTTCGGTCGACGTTCCCAATCGATTGATTTATGCGATCGATTTGAGGAACGACAGCAATCCTGAAACGTACGTTTCCGAGATCAAGCGGATCGCAGAACTGGTGGCGACTCCGCTGATTCAATTGTCGGGGTTGGGGTTGGCACCGGGAGTGACGTTGCCAACAAAGCCGCCAAACACCTTACCCTCATGGAACGCGCCACGTACGTCCGATCACGTTGAAACGCCGGCTCCGACAAACGGCTCAAACGGGGTTCACACGGCTGACGGTTCCGATTCTGCAGGCCGAATGGCAGATTCCAGCGAGCGTCATTTGGCCCCATTGGACGTGACAAACGGAATGCCTGACCTGCCGACCGCAGGGCCAACTCTGATCGGAGGGGACGACGTTCGGCGCCGATGGTATCCCGTCATCGATTACAGTCGTTGCACGAATTGCATGGAATGTATCGATTTTTGCCTGTTCGGTGTTTACGGCGTTGACAATATTGACCGAATCCTGGTGGAAGAGCAGGACAATTGCAAAAAGGGGTGCCCGGCGTGCAGCCGCGTCTGCCCTGTCAACGCAATTATTTTTCCGGAACACAAGACGGCGAGTATTGCGGGGGCAGAAGGAGCCAAAGTCGAAGATTTCAAGATCGATCTGTCAAAACTTTTCGGTGCCCCCTCAGCACTGGAAATGGCGGTTCTTGAACGCGATACGGAACTGGTGGCGGATGGTCGCGAAGCCGTTGGTGCCGCGATCGGTTTGCCGAAACGACATTCAGGAATTGACGAAAAGCCCCGCGACGAACTGGACGATCTGATGGACGGCCTTGATTCGCTCGAACTGTGAACATTGCTTCTTATGCTGACACTCGATCGATTGAAATCGGCCCGCGACGTATCACTCAGGGCATTGTTTGCGGAAATGTCGCCTGACGGGCATTGGGTTGGTGAACTGTCGTCATCGCCCCTTTCGACCGCAACAGCGATCGCCACGTTTCAATTGACGATTGGCCGGCAGCCCGATCGGACTGCCGCGTTTCAGCCGCTCATTGATCGAGGCCTTGGCTGGCTGGCAGAACATCAGAATCCCGATGGTGGGTGGGGTGACACCGTCCTCAGTCACAGCAATATTTCGACCAGCATGCTGGTCTATGCCAGTTTTCACATGACAAAATCCCATGTGAAATACGCAACCGTCATCGAACGAGCGATGTCCCACGTGACCGAACGGGGAGGATTCGAAGCGATCCGCAAGCGATACGGCAAAGATCACACGTTTTCGGTCCCGATCCTGACGCAATGCGCACTGGCAGGACTGATTCCGTGGAATCAGATTTCTCCGCTTCCGTTTGAACTCGGGTGCTTGCCACATGGCTTCTTTCGCTGGATCCGGTTACCTGTTGTCAGTTACGCGCTTCCTGCGTTGATCGCAATCGGGCAGGCTCGACACTTTCATGCCCCGTCGCGCAACCCGATCATGCGTTGGTTTCGCCAGGCTGCCATCAGGCCGACACTGAAGAAGTTGCAGTCGATTCAACCAGAAAGCGGTGGTTTTCTGGAGGCAACTCCGCTGACCAGCTTTGTGACCATGAGTCTCGTATCGATGGGACTGACCGATCACCCGGTCACGCAACTCGGGATGAAGTTTCTGATCGATTCCGTTCGACCGGATGGAAGCTGGCCGATCGACACCGATCTGGCCACCTGGGTGACGACTTTGAGCATCAACGCAATCGCTCGCGAGTCCTGGAATGAAAAAGACGCTGATCACGTCGTCGAATGGTTGATCGGGCAGCAACATCGCCGCGTTCACCGGTATACGAATGCAGCACCTGGTGGATGGGCATGGACGAATCTTTCCGGTGGTGTTCCCGATGCCGATGACACGCCCGGAGCGATCCTGGCTCTCCTCAAACTGCGACCAGAAAGCGAAGTCGTCAGGGAGGCTGTCGAATCTGCCATTGCCTGGTTGCTGAATCTTCAAAACGCCGACGGAGGATGGCCGACATTCTGTCGCGGATGGGGCCTGCTGCCGTTCGATCGAAGCACACCTGATCTGACCGCTCACACACTTCGAGCGATCCGTGCGTGGATGCGATTGTACGAATCGAACCCTGAATCGGCACGAACTGCTTCAGATCCGTCGGTTGATTCCCTTCAGTTCGGAAATTCCCCTGAATCTGTCCGCAATGGCGGTCACAGAAAGTCGCCACTCTTTCGTCGGGCCTCGAAAGCGGTCGAATCGGGTTTTGCGTTTTTAGCAAGAACGCAACGCCCCGACGGAACATGGCTTCCATTGTGGTTCGGGAACCAGTTTGCTTCAGACGAAGAGAATCCCGTCTACGGTGTTGCGAAGGGATTGGCAGCGTACCGGGACTTTCGCAAGCTGGATGACCCTGTTGCGTTGCTATCCGCGAACTGGCTGATGAGTGCCCAAAACGAAGACGGTGGCTGGGGCGGGAATCTTCGGACCCCCAGTTCGGTGGAAGAGACGGCCCTGTCCGTCGACGCATTACTTGGCGTTCCGGCGGCGGATGCGGCTTGTCGACGCGGGTTGAGCTGGTTATGCGACCGGGTTTTTGATGGTTCGTACCGCCAAACGGCTCCCATCGGGCTCTATTTCGCCAAACTCTGGTATTTCGAGCGACTTTATCCAATCATTTTTACCGTTTCATCGCTCAATCGGTCGCTCGAAAATGCAGAACGACTTGTCGATTCTTCGTCAGTCGATTCCAATACATGACACGAACGCGCTATACTGTATCGTCGTTGCGGCAGCCAGGTTGGAGCATGACACTTCGGATTCGTCCGCAGTTGAAGGCCCGACGGAAAACACCGAACCGGATTCCGGGATTTGTTGTTTTTCACGGGCTGTTACGAACCATGGATAACCGCCTGACGACATGACCCGCCTCAACCGAATGACGACCCGCCTCGGTTTTCCAGCCCGAAACAGAGTTGGACATCAAGGAATAACAGTAAATGATCGCTTCTGCACACTCCGAACTGGAACCCGCGATATTGCCGATGGCACCAGCGGGCGCTTCCAACGGTGCTGATCCCGGCGTCTCTGACCACAATGGCACGAGCGCACCGGAAACGGAAATGGCTGCAGTCGCCGACGACAAACCGCGCCGACGCAGTACGTCTCATTTGAAGCTTGTCCCCGAAACACTCGAACTGCGAGAAGAGATCAAGTCTGCCGCCGAACGCTACGCCATACAACTCGATCGCAGCCGTCCGTTCAATAAATCGGAACTCGAACACCACGGTCGCAAGTTGCTGGAACAAATGGGACAGCCGGAAAAGTTTCTCGGCTTCGCAATGGTGCTGGTCGGAAACTTTTTCTGGAAGCGTCAGTTTCTGGCGATTCCGTTTGAGCGTCGTTTGCTGCTGCTGCCTCACTGTTTGAAGCATGCAGACGGCTGTCCCGCCGATTACGACGAATTCGGTCTCGATTGTGAAAAGTGTGGCGCCTGTTCGATCGCCGATTACAAAGTTCGCGCCGAACAACTTGGATACAAGGTTCTGGTCGCTGAAGGATCGCCAATCGTCCTGAAAATCATCGTGTCGGGCCACGTCGACGGGATTCTGGGTGTTGCCTGCCTGAACGTTCTGGAAAAAGCAATCGACAAGATTCTGCTGGCGGGCGTTCCGTCGTATGCAATTCCGCTGCATTCGGGCGACTGCAAGAATACGACGCTGGACGAATCGTGGGTCTGGGACTGTCTCGAAAAGTACGAACCTCTGACCGATGAACGGACCTCGGGATATATTTCGCTGATGCGAGCCTCGAACGAAATGTTCGACAATCAGTTCGAAGACCTGATGAAGGTGACTCGTGGTGCGTCCGGATCTCCTGATGCACTTCTTGCAGAAACTGAATCGATTGCACGTGACTGGCTGGTTCGCGGCGGAAAAAGGTTTCGTCCGTTTATCACCCTGGCCGCGTATGATGCCGTGACGGGAAGCAGCGGCACTCAGTCGACCAATGACGGGTCGTTACCACAGTTTTCTGCGGCAGTCCGTCGCACAGCACTCGCAATGGAAGCCTTCCATAAAGCATCGCTGGTTCACGACGACATCCAGGACGACGATCCATACCGGTACGGCCAGGAAACTTTGCACACGAAATACGGTATCGGACCTGCGATCAATATCGGCGACTACCTGATTGGACTCGGCTATCGGCTGATCAGTCAGGGGCGCAAGGAACTCGGGGCTGAAGCCGCGGCTGATATTCTCGATCGCCTGGCGAATGCTCACCTGAAATTGTGCGAAGGACAGGGAGCCGAACTGCGGTGGACGGGCGAGCAATCCATCCGCTTAACGGCACTCGACGCGATGAAGCTCTACGCCCTCAAAACGTCTCCGGCGTTTGAAGCGGCTCTGTACGCCGGGTTGCGAATGGCTGGTCCGATGGATCAGTACGAAACGATGGTCCCGACGTTTTGCCGCCATCTGGGAGCAGGATTTCAGATTCTGAACGATTTGCAGGACTGGGACGAACAGGCACCGAACAAACTGCTTTCCGGACGTGATGCAGAGCTGGCGAAACCGACATTGTTGTTGGCGCTGGCGCTCGACGCCGCCAAAGGCGCCGCAAGACATGACCTCGAATCGGTCATTACGGGGTCGCTGCCACCTCTGATTCGCGCCGAAAAACTGGGACAATTCTATCGCAAGCTGGGTGTCTTCGAACGAGCTGAAGCGTTGGTCGACAAATGTCGTACGCGAGCCGAAACGCTGGCCGACGAGATCCAGCCCGAACCGCTCAGACGCCTGATGTATTTCCTGATCGACACGGTCCTGGCAGCCCCGGCCCAATCACCGCAAAGTCCACTGGTCAATCTGTCCGGCCTGCATACCTTAGTCGCCCCCACACACTCCTGAAGTTGGAGTTCAGGCTTTAGCCTGTCATTAGTAAATCTCTAGCCTGGCACAGGCTGTAGTCCGACGTGGCAGTAGACATCATAATCCAATGCCCAAGGCATACCTCTTCCGACTCGACGAGCGAATCTTGCAGGGCCTCGCCACTCTGGACATCGGGCGTCGCGACGCACACAGGCGTTTCCTGCTGTCACAACAAAACCCCGACGGCGGATTTGGCGGTCGGGGAATGCCCGCTGACGACCCCTCGGCCCCGCGTGAAGGTCGCGAATCAGATCTTTACTACACTGCGTTTGGTGTTCGAGCTCTCGCGGCTCTTGGCGCGTTCGGACCTGACGATGGCAGACGAGTATCGCAGTTCCTGCTCGAATCGCGCAGCCGACAAGCGAGCGTGATTGATGTCGTCAGTTGGCTCTACTCGGCACTGATGGTCCAGGCCACGTCAGGAATCGATGTTCTGGCCGACGCAGACCCGCAATGGCCGATTCACCTGGCTGCAATTCTCGAAGGATTCCGGACCAGCGACGGAGGCTACGCTAAAACGCGTGAAGGCGCCATCGGCAGTACGTATCACTCATTCCTCGTCTGCTTGTGTTATGAGTTGATCGGTCAATCGCTACCGACAGCCGACCAGTTGGTCAAATTCATCCTGGATCGACAGAGGGAGGATGGCGGCTTTGTCGAGATTGCTCCGATGAAACGGAGCGGCACCAACCCAACGGCTGCAGCAGTCGCCGTGTTGTTGCTCCATTCAAATGTCGGGAGCAACCGTCGTTCTGATGTGCTGGCGTTTCTCAAGGATGTTCGTAGCGACGAGGGTGGTTTTCAGGCCAACTCGAGAATCCCGTTTGCCGATTCACTGTCGACGTTCACGGGCTATCTGACATGTCTCGACCTTGAGGAAAACGGATTGCTCGATCCTTTTCGAATCAAGCAGTTCATACTGTCTCTGGAGCAAACCCAGGGCGGATTTCGCGCTGCCACCTGGGATCAGTCAACGGATGTTGAATACACCTTCTATGCACTGGGAACGCTCGGCCTTGTTCAAAGCCAATCGCCGACGAATCACTGACAGATCGTCTTTTGAGGCTGGTGTTTCTCTGTTTGTCGAACCGGAAATCCCCGGCTTCACAATTCCAGGAAATGACGATTCTTCCTGTCCTGAAATTGCCATGTGCTGAACTTAAGGTGCGGCAACCAGAGGCTCAGGAATCGATATCAGCGCGCCCTTGTCAGCACTTAATCCGAGCGAAGTTGGTTGCGGGTTCAGCGGCGGTGGCGGAACCGCATCGTTCGGGGCGGGCACCCCTGGCTCGGACCCAGATGTCGTTGCTGGAGGTTGGCCAGGGCCTGGTGGGCCAAGTGTCTTGGGAAGTTTGTCGTCGAATAACCGAAGAAGTTTTTTCGCGACTTCATCCTGAGGAGCTCCGGAAATGCATTTTGCCAGTTGCTTCACTGCTTCGGCAGGGTATCCCAAAAAGCCGTAGTGATAACCAAGCAGGAACCGCAGGCTGGGGTCGTCCGGCTTGTCACGAGCGGCCTTTTCGAGTGCCCTGATGTGGCTTGTGTAGTCCTCGCCCTTTCCGTAAAGATCACGAAAGTTCTTGACGATGACATCCCACTTTTCCTGCGGGACAATTCCCAGTGCTGCCTGAACGGCTCCTGCCGATTCGCTGTACTGATCAGTCGCGAGCAACGCCTGGGACAACATCAGAATCAGGACACCGTTCTGCGGGTCGTCGACCAGGCCATGCCGCCACGCTCGGACTGCGCCTTTGTAGTCGCGGCTTTTGAACGCCGTTTCGCCAATTTGAGCGAACTGTTCGGCCGTAGGGAGGCCACTCGCTGCCCCCGATGTCGTATCCAGAGCCGGGGCGTTTGTGGTTGTCGTTGTTGCAGGTGCCACATCGGCTGCAACAGCGACTCCGAGCGGAGTCAGTTGTGACAACGGGGCATATGCAATCGACGAAGATCCGATTCCGAGGCCGCTGTATCCGGCATATCCTGGCATCGCGCTGGCATATCCATAGGTAATCGGCTGATAGACGCAACATGGCTGATAGGCAAAACAGCCCCAGTTCGAGTACGCATTATTCAATCCGTATCCGTTACCATATCCGTACCCGTTTTGGCCATAGCCATATCCGTACCCGTTAAGTCCATACCCACCAAAACCTCCGAGCCCATAGCCGCCGTAGTAGCCACCATAGCCACCATAACCACCGTAGCCGCCATAGCCGCCATAGCCGCCATAACCACCGTAGCCGCGATAGCCACCGTAGTAGCCGAGTCCGTATCCAAGACCGTACCCGCCGTAGTAGCCAAGTCCCCCGTAGCCGAGTCCATATCCGAGTCCGTATCCAAGACCAAATCCAAGGCCGTACGGATACCCAAAACCGCCGTAGTAATTCCGGTTGTAGTATCCGTTTCCGTGGTTCCAGTTTCCGCCGTTCCAGTTTCCGTGGTGGTGCGTGTGATTCAAGTTCCCGCTATTCAGCCCTGTTCCGTGGTTTAATCCATGATGTTGCAGGGAGTTGGCGCCGAGATTCGATGCAAACGAGCCGTGATGGGCCGCTGTTACTGATGAAACGTTTCCGACGTGGTGATTCGACAGGAATTGATGCGAGTGATTTGCTGTCTGGAGACCGGCCGAATGGTTCAGAGAATTTCCGTTGAGATGTGCCCCCGACGCGACATGTCCGGCGTGACTTTGCAAGAAATTGGAACCCTGATGATTCAAGTGGCTTTGCTGCCCTGAATGTCCCTGGTTTCCCAGGTGATTGACACTGTTTGAACTCAGGTGCGATGCACCATTGTGAAGCGTCGAGCCAGCTCCGTGATTGACTCCGTGGCTTTGGTAAAACGGAGTATGCATCTGCTGATGCGTGCCGAGATTATGCTGTGTATTGAAATTCTGCGTACCGAGGTGCTGATTCCCGAGGTGCTGATTCCCGAGGTGCTGGGTTCCCCCCAAATGCTGCTGGGTTGTTCCGAAATGTTGTTGCGTTGCACCCAGATGATGCTGGGTTGTTCCCATCGAATTTGAAAGATTATGTTGACCGCCGTAGTTGCCGCCCTGGTGGATTGTCGATCCTCCATTGTGACCGCCGTTAAACGAGTGTTGCTGGAAGCCACCCATGTGTCCGCCGTTATTGTGGCTCCCGCCCATGTGACCACTATAACCACCCATGTGGCCGCCACCGCCACCCATGTGACCACCACCACCGCCCATGTGACCACCGCCGCCGCCCATGTGACCACCGCCGCCACCCATGTGGCCACCGCCACCGTGACCACCGCCGCCGCCGTGACCACCGCCGCCATGGCTGGCGTCAGCGAAATTACCGGGAATAATAGCCAATGAAGCACAAAGGAATGCATAAGCCCCGAATTGAATCTTGCGAACCATGGTCGATTCTCCCTCACAACAGCAGGCGTGTGTCACGACAGCAATCTGTCCCGAAATTATCCTATCCGTATATTATCCGTTGAACATTGATTTCGTATACGGCTTTCTGACTTTTAAGCGAGATGCAGCGACAGAACTATTGCGGGTCGGAAGTCCCAACAATGAATACTCGGGCAGAATGATGGCTCCGAATGACACGATTCGAAGTCGACGGTCGGCCTCAGACAATCCGTTGAACCGATTGTCAGGATTGTCGGCATACCCGGCATACCCGGCAAATCAATGCCAACGGGCTACTCAATCACCTGCGCGGCGAATATACTTCGCCCGCATCAATTGCGGTGTCCGGCCAGGCCTGATTTCTTCGAAACATCAATCGTCAGAGGATGTTCCGGTGCTCACCGTGGATCGGCATTTAAGGAAATTGACAAGGAACAGCATACGATGACTCAACGGATCTGGAATTTTTCGGCGGGGCCGGCAGTACTGCCCGAATCAGTGTTGGTCGAAGCAGGTGAGAACCTGATGTCTCTGGGAGGCACAGGGATCGGGATATTGGAGCATTCGCATCGGGGCAAAGCGTTTCTCGCCGTTTACGAAGAAACCGAAGCCCTCGTACGTGAAATGGGTGCGGTTCCTTCCGGCTACAAAGTGCTGTTCCTGCAGGGCGGGGCTTCGTCACAATTCTTTCAAATTCCGATGAATTTCCTGACACCCGATCAGACGGCTGACTACCTCGTCACTGGTGCCTGGTCCGAAAAAGCGGAAGAAGAGGCACGACGTTTCGGAAAGACGCATGTGGCTTGTACAAGTCACGACAAGAACTTTTCGTACATTCCACCTGCATGTTCGTGCAGTTCGAATCCCGCGTATGTCCATTACACTTCAAACAACACGATATTCGGAACTCAGTGGCCGGGATTGCCACCTGTCCCAGGCGGTGTCGATCTGATTTGCGATGCCAGCAGCGATATTTTTTCGCGTCCGATCGATGTTTCAAAACATGCGATGATTTACGCAGGGGCTCAAAAGAACCTGGGTCCGTCTGGCGTCACACTCGTCCTGATGCGTGACGATCTGGTGGAACGCGGAGCAAAAGACCTGCCGACGATGCTTCAGTACCGAACCCATGCCAAAAACGAATCGATGTATAACACGCCCCCGACGTTCGCCATCTATCTGGTCGGACTGGTCTTGAAGTGGATCAAACAGGGTGGCGGATTGAAGGCAATTGGAGAACGCAACGATCGAAAAGCTGGCAAGCTTTATGCGTTTCTCGAGCACAGCAAGCTTTTCAAGCCAACGGCGGCGGCGGGAAGCCGCTCACAAATGAATGTGACTTTTGTCACAGGCAATGCAGACCTCGATGCCAAATTCTGTTCGGCGGCTACGAAAAGCGGTTTCGATGGCCTGAAAGGACATCGTAGCGTTGGCGGGATGCGAGCCAGCATTTACAACGCATTTCCCGAAGCAGGAGTCGACGCATTGATCGCGTTTCTGGGGGCATTCGAATCGGAATATGCGGGTCACAAGCAATAATTTTCTGCTCGCAATGAAGATTGTGAGTTCGGCTTGCAGGTCCTTTCCACGCTCGTTGCGACGAAATCGTCGACGTCGCAATTGACTGAATTCGTCGAGTTTACCTGGGCCATCAATTCTGGCCTCGCGGAGTAAAAATCTGCTGCTTTCGATTGATCTACTATCGTCCTGGTAAATTCGCCGGGCCGCGAGTATACTTCGTGACACTCATGGCTGCTCTGATGCAGCCGCGCTCCCTAACGACTGTCGGAGGTTTTTGTTTATGGCCAAAGAAGAGGCCATCGAAGTAGAAGGCGATGTTGTCGAAGCATTGGCAAATACG
>JANXOO010001256.1 GCA_025353525.1 Schlesneria sp.
TCCTCGAACTCGACGTAATCGTGGGGGCACCCGAGTCTCCCCTGAGCACGAAATTCCTTAAACGCGATTCCGCAATTCGGACACACTTTGTGATCGAGTTCATCCAGAACTGCTTCGTCTGAATCCGAATCAGTATCGGAATTCGGTTCGGCCATCGTTTTGCCGGATTGCGAGTGGCTCAGGTATTCTTTCGCACAGCTTTCGCACAGGTGCAATGCCTGCACTTCACCCTGACGCAATTCGGTGATATGCAATACCGCGGGCTTCGAACAACGTCCACATTTCATGACTGGCACGCAGATTTTGAGCAAGAGGAATTCGAACCAGTTCGATTCTAGGAGCGATTCAAAGGAAAGGAAAGCACAGTTGTTCTGCTCGCTCAGCAGAATGAGTCATCCAAGGCATCGAAACCGGACTCAAACCATCGATTCACAGCCCGCACAGTCTCTGTTATGCTGATTTGCCCGGGATCGGCTCAGATTGTTCGTGCATTCCGTGCGATCGCAGGAAAAAACAGTGCGTCGGGCCATCGATCACCGCATGGGATCGGGCGGAATTCATGGTCTCCGAAATCAGGCATTCAGTATGACGAATCCACACAACGGAAAACTATTTATCGAAACAGTCGGCTGCCAGATGAATATGCTGGACAGCGAACTGGTCGTCGGAGCGCTGCGCAAAGAAGGCTACAGCCTGACGGATGATGTCAACGAGGCTGACACCGTTTTGTTCAACACCTGCAGCGTTCGCGAGCATGCTGAACACAAAATCTATTCGGCGTTGGGACGACTCAAATACAGCAAATTGTCGCGCCCGAACCAGGTGATTGGCGTCCTGGGCTGTATGGCTCAGAAAGATCAGGAACTCGTTTTTCAGCGAGCCCCTCATGTCGACATGGTTGTCGGGACCGGGCAACTGGCCGAGGTTCCGCGATTGATCGATGCCGCACGGCAACACCGCGAGCGATCAATTGCCATCAGTCTTGATCGTAAAGAAGGGTCGCGCGCGGAAGTGAGCGACAGTTTTCAGAGTTACGATCCATTGCGTGAACCGACAATGCGGCCATCGCCTTATCAGGCGTTTGTCCGGATCATGATCGGTTGCGATAAGTTTTGTACGTATTGCGTCGTGCCGATGACACGCGGACCAGAGCAGAGCCGGCCTCCTCGCGATATTCGTCGAGAAGTTCAGATTCTTGCCGATCAGGGCGTGAAAGAGGTCACGTTGCTCGGTCAGACGGTGAACAGCTACAAGGTGACGCAGGATGGAAGGCTGTATCGGCTATCGGACTTGTTGGAGTCGATCCACGACGTCGATGGAATTCTCCGATTGAAGTTCGTGACCAACTTCCCGAAAGATATGACCGACGATTTGTTGCAAGCCGTGCGGGATCTTCCCAAATGCGCTCAGTACCTGCACGTCCCGGCACAATCGGGCTGCAATGAGATGTTGAAGCGAATGAAACGCGGATACACGGTGGAAGACTATCGCGA
>JANXOO010001262.1 GCA_025353525.1 Schlesneria sp.
TGGAGAAATTGACAAAACGCTATACGTCGTTCACGGCTTTGGACGGGTTAACATTGTCTTTGAATGCAGGTCAAATTCTTGGACTCATCGGTCCAAACGGTGCTGGCAAGACGACGACGATCAAAATCCTTGTGGGGCTGATCCAGCCAACTTCGGGTACTGCGGCGATTGATGGCATCGATTGCGTGCACGATTCGCGGCACCTCAAACGCCTCGTCGGATACATGCCAGATACCTTTGGCTCCTATGATAATATGCGAGTTCGTGAATACCTGAGTTTTTTCGCGGCCATCTTCGGTATTCCGTCAAAGCGACGCACCAAACGAGTCGACGAAGTCATGGAATTGACGGGCACGGCCTATATGCGGGACCGGTTTGTTGAAAGCCTTAGTCACGGGATGAAACAGCGTGTCGGTTTGTCTCGAATCCTGCTGCACGATCCGAAGGTTTTGATTCTCGATGAACCGGTTAATGGTCTCGATCCACAAGCTCGCATCGAAATGCGAGACCTTTTGATTGACCTGGCGCGGCAAGGAAAAACGCTCGTCGTCACAAGTCATATTCTGCCCGAGTTGGCTCGGATTTGTCATCAGGTCGCGATTCTGGCACGCGGGAAATTGCGGGCCTTTGGTACGGTGGAAGAAATCGGCAGGCAGGTCAGTCAGAAAAGAACAATGGAAGCCTGTCTCGTATCAGTGACACAAGTTCCTCTCGCGGCGAAGATTATTCGGGAATCGTTGGAACCGGCCGCTGAAGTTGTGGAAGATCGTGGTGAAGCGACCATTCGCTTTCGCACATCTCAACCCGAAGCGGCAATCGGGATTTTGCTCAATCAGCTCATCCGGTTCGGAGTCCACGTGACCCAGTATCGTGAGTTGCAAACTGACCTGGAAGACGCGTTCATGTCGTTCGCACGCCCACAGGGGCAGACTCCGGAAGACCCGAGTAATGTCGTGGGGGACGTGCGACATGTTTAGTGCCTTGCTGCAACGAGAACTGATTTCATTTCTGCGCCGGCGTCGGATGATCGTTTTCCAGATCGGCCTGGCAGCGTTGTTTGGGCTGCTTGTCGTCCTCCGCTGGCCGACAGACGGAAACGCGGCGCTCAACGGGCGGCAGTCTCAACAACTCTTCCGTTTGTTCGCATATGGCCTGATGGCCATGCTTTTGCTGTTGTTGCCGGTGTTTCCTGCGACCAGCATTGTGAGCGAAAAGAAACGCGGCACGTTGGGACTACTGCTGAACTCCCCACTTGGGCCGGTCCGGATCTTTGTAGCCAAGTTCCTGGCCGTGTTCGTCCTGGCCGGAATGATTCTCATGATGAGTCTGCCAGCAGCGGCTGCCTGCTTCTGCATGGGGGGACTATCTCTCTACAGCGAAATCGGAAAAGTCTATGAATTGCTCCTGCTGGTCGCCATTGCTTATGCCGCTCTCGGACTGCTAGTCAGCAGTTATGCACGATCGGTGGACTCTGCCGTCAGAATGACCTACGGAATCGTCCTCGGAACGAGCGTGGCGCCCCTGATTCCGCAATATTTCTTCCAGGGAACAGGGGGGCAAATGGCGATGCTGAGCGATCATCTGCGTTGCCTGTCGCCGCTCGCCGCTTTGGCCACCCTGACCGGCCAGGTTGACATGGGTGGACAAGGGTTGTTGCTGACGACGGATGTTTTTGGACGGTTCATGGCATGGGTATTCGTCTCCACCGCGGTAACTTCTGTCTGGACGATCAGCCGCTTGAATCACAAGATTTTTGACCAGTCACGAGCAGCAGGAACGATGAGTGACGACCTGTCATCAACCGGTCGCGCGGTACGACGGTTGTTCTTTCTCGTTGACCCGCAAAAACGCTCCGCGAGCATCCCAGGCTACGTAAATCCTGTAATGGTCAAGGAGTTCCGTTGTCGGCGATTCGGTCGCCTCCATTGGCTGGTGCGAATCGTGGCCGTGTGCGCGGTACTCTCACTCGGTTTAACGTATGCCACGACGGCGGGGACGTTTGACTGGGGTGTAGAGACCATCGGTGCCATCATGGTCGTGCTGCAGGTGGCACTGATTGTGCTGGTGGCGCCCAGCTTGTCGGCTGGTCTGATCAGCGTCGAACGTGAATCGGGGGGATGGCTGCTGCTGAGAACGACGACAATAAGTATCGAGCGGATCATCTGGGGCAAGCTCCTGAGCGCTCTCATCCCGTTAATGATATTGCTCGGCGCAACTATGCCCGGATACGTGGTGATGGCATACATTCAACCTGGGACGGCACTTCAAGTTCAACGCATTCTCATCTGCCTGGTACTGACATCCGTTTTTTCAATGATGATCAGCGCGGCGGTGGGAAGTTTTTTTATGCGAACGGCTGCCGCAACCGCCGGAGCCTACGGCGTGTTAATCGTGATCAGTGCGCTGCCGCTCCTGGTTTGGTTGGGTCGTGATGCACCGTTCGGCCACAACATGGTCGAGGCCACTCTGTCCACCAGTTCGATTGGGGCCGCCTTGTCGGTAATCCAGTTCCCGGGATTTGAACATTACAACCTGGTTCCGTTTCACTGGTGGTACCTGAGTGGCGCTTCCGTATTAGCTCTGTTCGTGCTATTGGCGCAGGTCTATCGCATTTCCAAACCTCAGTGAATCGAAATTGCCGACGTGGTCGACAAGGTGCATTGTCAACGCTCAATCCCGGGATTACGTGCCACTGCTTTGGAGTCTTCGGAAAAACAGTGCTGGCGCAGATCTGCTGCGTTAATAAGCAATGCTTTCCCGACGAGGGTCAAGCATTGGCACCCAAAAAGCACCAAAAAGCCCTCTGTTGCAATCCGTCAAAGTCGCCAGTAGACTCGCCGCTTCCGTCTGTCGTACGTCTACATCTATGTCGATTGACCCTTATACTGGTGCGATTAGCAGTTCTAATACTCAATCATGATAAGCTTCGTGTTGCGCCAGATGTTTGCAAGGGGGCTCTCCTTCTTGCTCTTGCTCGTGGTGAATTCGACAGGGCAAACCCAGATAGCGAGTGCTCAGAGCGAACGGACATCCGATTCGGCAAGTCATGCGGCCGGAACCGCTGGCCGGCAGAAGACCGGGGTAAATTTCTCGTTGGAATCCAACTCCAAACTCGGTGCATATCCTTTTGTGCCGGACCAGTGGTGCGACTTGCATCTGCGACTGGAAAACAGCGGCGATTCATCCCGTGATTTGCTGTGCGCTTCCTATTTCGAGA
>JANXOO010001280.1 GCA_025353525.1 Schlesneria sp.
ACGAAAAGCGGAGTGTGTCCGCGAGATATGATTCCACAGCATGCGATTTCGGCGGCATCCAGGTATTCTGCGATGCTGAATTCCTGGTGCGGATCAAGCAAATCGATCAGATGATGGTGAACTCGCAACCTTTCTTCGAGCGACGGCTTTGCTGTGCCGATATCCATCCCGCGATAGAGCGTCATTGAGTCGAGTGCCACGATTTCCGCATCGATATGCTGTGCGAGATGCAGCGAAACGGCGGTCTTTCCAGATGCGGTCGGTCCCGCCAGAAAACGGCACTTCAATAAAAGATCAACAGGAAATGCCACGACAGGTTTCGTACTTTTGCAAGGGGGCTCCAATTGGCGATCGAAGCAAACATGTTTAGTCCAGGTCCGGCGCCACACACGGTTTGTTCCGCCGATGGCCAAATCTTAACCGTTCCTGCCGGCTGGATTCTACTTCCACCCGGTGATTCTGCGTTGACGCGTCGAGCCAAGGCGGCGGGGGAGCATTGGGTTGTTGCGGAAAAAAAAGGACGAAAAGTCTTTTCGCGGGGCGTTTGGACACTCGCCACGACCATCGCGACGATTCGGCTGGAACTGGAAGCAGAACGGTCGACAGAGGGATTTGCCAGGAAAAAAGCGGCTGATGAGCGACGCCGCGAAAAATCCCAGGCCGAGTATGTCGAGGATTTTCACGCAGCGGTCGTACAGTTTCTCGCATTCGCGCCCGTCTACGAGGATTTGGCCGACCGGATGTCGCAGGCGGTCACTACTCATGCAACGCCTGTCGGGAGTGGAACGGTGGCGAGAACCAGGCGAATTCCGGTGGCCGAACGCGCTGAAGCCGCAGTCATCGCCTGGATGCGGCATCAGACAACAGCGTACGACAGTTTGTCGATTCCACGAAAAGCGGGCAAGCGACGCGAGGTTCGGCGCATTCTCGCCCTGCGATCACGGGATCTGCTCGGGAAATACCGGCGAGGCGATCCAGTCGATGTCCAATGTCCGCTCAAAACGGCGATCGAGGCCAGGACCGCATGCGTTGACAGATTGACGGAATCGACGGAAATCGGGACAGACTTCCCCGAAGTATTTGATGCATGAACAGCAGATGACGTGACCGCCGCGCTTTGTATAGCGGGCTCAAGTTGGCTCGCGCCCACGAACGAAAAAACAGCCGAACGCCGTTATCCGCGAACACCTGAAATCTCATTCGATGTCGGAAGTTGCGTTGCAAAAGGCTGCGATCGAAGAGATCGAAATTGTGTTGCCGGAAACAAAAACACCGGTTGCATTTCTGCAACCGATGCGACTGATCGAATCACGTGTTGAGGCGAATCAGGTAACCGACACAAAGATCAAAAATCTCCGAGAGGATTGCCATCTGCGATGTAGCCCAGGTTTCGGCGTGTCGCGCCGTCCAGGTTTTCGCTAATGAATCTGACGGCCCCATCGGCCATAAGTACCTGGCAACCTCCGACATGAGTACTGCCCGGCGTACCCCATTCACCAAGCGTCCCGGGCGGATTCGGGATACTCCACTGTGGAGTCGTCCAGGAACAGCAGACCCAATCGTTGATTTTGC
>JANXOO010001305.1 GCA_025353525.1 Schlesneria sp.
CCCCTTTTTCGTCCCCCCGTCCCCCTTTATTCGCGTCCCACTTTATTCGTGTCCCACTTTTTCGTGTCCCCCCGGTGCCTGCCCCCTTTTTCAGCGACCAGTATTTCCTTTCCTGCCGGTGCCTTGATCTCACCGCACAACCAAACCACTTTCAATATTGTTGCCAGTTAACATCAAGGACCTGACTACCAATGTTCAACAGGTCCAGCAGGTACGGGAATCACCAAATCGGGCAACAGTCCGGTTCGAGTCCCGCGGGTCGGTCCCCGGTGAGCGATTTCGTTAACAGCCGCCTCAAATTCCAGCCGGGTTCGCGCACTTTGCATCCGGCTTCGCAAACTGGCACTGACGCACATTGCCTTGAGGTACCAATGAGCCATCTTTCGAAATGAAACGATCGCCCGATCAGTCCCACGTTGTTCTTCGAGGTAACTGAACTGCCGCATCAGCAACGCCAGTCGATCTTCAAAGTGTCCGGCGGGGGAGTATTTCCCGGTTGTTTCCCACTCGACGAATTGACGAAAGATCCAGGGGTTGGCGAGTGCCCCGCGTCCCATCGAGATTCCATGGCACCCCGTTTCGGAAAACATCCGCTCGCCATCAGCCACCGTGCGAATATCTCCGTTCCCAATGACCGGTATTCGTTCAACGGCCTCAACAACCTTGCGAATCCCGGTTCGGTCGACAACCCCGCTAAACCCCTGCTCTCGCGTTCGACCGTGAATCGCCACAGCCGCCACCCCGACCTGTTCGAACTCACGAGCAAACGTCGGGGCGGTCAACTGAGTATGATCCCACCCAAGCCGCATTTTAACCGTGACAGGAACCTTGACCGATTCGACAACGATCCGGACGAGTTCAATGGTACTGTCGACATGGCACATCATACTGGCCCCTGCGCCGACTTTGGTGATCCGCTGAACGGGGCAGCCCATATTAATATCAACAGAATCAACACCGCGCGCCTCAAGAAACTGGGCGGCATCGCGCATGACGACGGGGTCACTACCGAAAAGCTGAACAGCAAAAGGACGGTCTTCAGGGCAAGTTTCAATCAGATAAAGTGATTTCGAACTGCGGTCCATCAATCCGCGAGCATTGACCAGATCGGTCGTCCCCAGTCCAACCCCTCCAATTTCACGAACAATTCGTCGAAAGGGGAGGTTCGTAAAACCAGCCAAAGGAGAAAGCAGATACCGCGACGGCAATCTCAATCGACCATAAGCCAGTGGAGGCAACGCGGACAATCGTTTCCGCTCGGATGAATCAGCGATCAGAGTTTCAGCAGTAGTCATCAGTGTTTCTTGAAGTCAAGTACAGGCAGGCCGCCAAATTCGATTAGCAATCATGACGCAACTGGCAAGCACGATCAACGTCTGGGGCGATCAGTACAATTCAACCTGCCGATCACGCGAGTTAGAAGAGTCACCAGATTTTTCAATCAAACGATCAGGAAAACAAGCCCTTGGCGACAGCCGGAGCGCCGATTATACTCAAACGCCGGATCGCGGGATGTAGCTCAGCTTGGCTAGAGCGCTACGTTCGGGACGTAGAGGCCGCAGGTTCAAATCCTGTCATCCCGATTTTAAGCCCATAACTGATAACGGTTTATGGCTTTTTTATTTGGAGAGGAATTTCTGATTTTTTGTGGAGAGGATTTTGGAGAGGATTTCAAAAGAAAAAGCCCCACAGATGCGAT
>JANXOO010001325.1 GCA_025353525.1 Schlesneria sp.
GCCAGCGCCACCGCAGCGCGCTGCCCTTCCGTACTGCTCTGCGACAACCCGTAAATCAGCGGAAACCGGGCGTTGCGCAGGATCGTCGCCGCCTCGCCAATCGCCGTTTCGAGCGGTATTTCAACTCCGGACCTAAACGCCTGAGGCGATGCGATCGAGTCTTGCTGCGCAAACCAGTTTCCGATCCGCGAACAAAAGGGCTGGTAATCGACGATTCGCCCGTCACGTATGGTCAGACGCAAGTCGTCGCAGACGCAAGCGCAGACGGTGCAAGCCACATCCTCAAAAGTTTGTTCAGTCACTTGATACTTCGCACGGTACGAGTTGAGGCAGTTGCAACAATTGGGCGACCATCGATTGCTGGACAACGAGCGTGATCCAGACGTTTTTGCAGAAACCGGCTTTCGACGAACGCCTTAGTTTGACTCTTGAGCCGATTGAAGTAATTCGCGCAAATGAAAGTGGTGCTTGCCGAGTTTGCCGCCGTAATTGCCTGCTGTAATTCTCAAAACGTCTGGTCTGGAAGCGGCCGCGTGCAGGCCACGCCGCATGGCCGACTGAACGGACTCAAAATCCAGACCGTCGATTACGATTTCGTAGACGGCCTGACAACCGTCGGGAAGTTCCGTCTTTGTCAATGAGCGGAGCGTCGGGCAGTACGCGTCATTAGTACTGGCTTTCAATTTGGGATACGTCGAGCCGACTTTGCTACCGGAACGAACCATGCCGCCAGGAAACGGCAGGATGACATCGCGTCCCTGACGCACTGCATCGACAGCGGCTTCGGTTGCGTGAAGTGCCGCCGTTGCATTCCTGCCGCAAATCAGCAGGTTTCCGCCAGCAACACCGGTGATCGTACCGAACCAGTCTTCGCACAGGAATTCACCATCCATGACGGGAATTCTCCAGTAGCGTCGATCATCTATTTTTCGAGCTTTTTGGAAACCGTCACCAAAGTACCGGATTGCCCCCCCCACCCGAATTCGTTTTTCCTTCGGACAACCGTCGATTCCGTTGTAGCAGGCTGTGGTCGGGCAGGTGAGGATACATTGTCCTACGCGGCCCTGCACGGCTTTGGCAAGGCCATCCAGGGTAAACGCAAAGACCAGAACCGAGACACCCGGTCGACCGTCAGGAGTTTCGCTCGCGTGCACTGTTCGTTCGATCGCGGCTTCGACATCACAGGCGATCACGCTGGTGGCATTCCCGCAAAACTCGTTGGCCGCCGTCGTCGCCCACCGTTCATTGACGGCAGTAATCACCAGTCGCGTTGCCTTGATCGGAAACGCTTCGGCGAACGTATCGACAATCTCGACCCCGTTCAGCGTGAGCAAGGGTGGCGACGAAATCTGATCCGCAGTCATCGAAATTGGTTCCTGTGCAGGTTGGGTCAACTCGAACCGAAAAAATCACCCGCGTAACGGGACGACGGACGATTCGTGCAAGTAACTGATGTCGACCGGATAGTTTCGCCAGCGAATCGAATAGTATTTTTCAAACCACGCCTGAATGTCCGGCTCGACTTCGTGGTCGTAAACCGGATCGACGTGCAACGTCTTGCCGA
>JANXOO010001358.1 GCA_025353525.1 Schlesneria sp.
TTCAAATCCAGGGGAGTGCGCTTGTGACGGAACGCGTTGTCATTATCGGGTCGGGACCAGCCGGTTGGACGGCAGCAATTTATGCGTCCCGAGCGAACCTCGAACCACTTGTTTTTGAGGGAGCTCAGACCGAGGAAAACAGAATTCGCGGCACTTTGCCGCTTGGACAACTGTCGATGACGACGGAAGTCGAGAATTATCCAGGGTTTCCGGCAGGCGATCTTTCACCCTATCTGAAGTCATCGTTGCCGGAACACCAGGTTCCGTTTCGCGATCCGCATATGAGCGGCGTCACCGGGCCGGAATTGATGGAGTTGATGCGGCAACAGGCCAAAAACTTCGGGACTCGAATTGTCACCGACGATGTTGTTTCTGTTGATCTGTCCCGGCGTCCGTTTCAATTGAAGACGCTGGAAGGACCTCAGTTTGAAGCCCATTCGGTGATTATCGCCACCGGAGCCCGCGCGAACTATCTGGGACTCGATTCCGAAGACCGGCTCAAGAATCGGGGGGTTTCCGCGTGCGCCGTGTGCGATGGTGCATTGCCCCGGTTTCGCAACAAGCCACTTGTCGTCGTCGGTGGTGGTGACAGTGCGATGGAAGAAGCCAGCTACCTGACAAAATTCGCCGCGACTGTGTACCTGGTTCATCGACGTGGCGAGTTCCGTGCCAGCAAGATCATGGTCAAACGTGTGCTCGAAAACCCGAAAATTGTCGTCAAGTGGTATAGCGGGGTCGAAGAAGTTTTGGGAGATGACAAGTCCGGAGTGACCGGCGTGCGGCTCAAAAACCTGCAATCGTCGGCGACTGAAGTGATCGAGGCCACTGGTATGTTCTGTGCCATCGGACACACACCGAATACGGACTTCCTCGCGGGCCAGGTGAAGACGGACGATAAGGGGTATATCATTTATTCCGAACCGTTCCGTACGAATACCAGTGTCGAAGGCGTGTTCGCGGCAGGGGATGTTGCGGACAGTTACTATCGGCAGGCGATCACGTCCGCAGGGACAGGCTGTATGGCGGCTCTGGATGCCGAACGCTGGCTCGCAGGTCAGGGTATTCATTGATTCCCGCTGGAGTTCAGGCTTTAGACTGTCCTCGTGATAGCTGCGGGATGCTGGATGATGTCGGGTAGAGGAATACGGGGTTTGGGAAGCAATGCGGAAAACAGGCTAAGGATCGGCATATGAACAATTGTCGCAAGTTGCTGATATGCCAGTGGATTTCTTCAAGGCGAATCGTCGAAAGAGGAAGTGAACCACAGAGCGGCTGTGTTTCTTTTCAAGAGAAAAAGGGGTCGGAATCAGGAAATTGCGAGAGGTAATTGGGAATTCCAATTCTGTCCTGTTTTGAGCATTGCGTTAAGTATG
>JANXOO010001367.1 GCA_025353525.1 Schlesneria sp.
TCATCGGAATCATTGGCGAAATTGTAACCCGACGGGAATCGGGGTGTTTCCCGATATCGCACTCGGTAGAGACGGCCTTTCAATCGATCAATCCCTTCCGGATCGCGATTCGCATCCTGATAACAGTGGTATCGATCATACCAATCGAGGACATATAAACTGCCATCAGGCCCCGTCTTTTGAACGACCGGCATGAACCATGCGTCGTTTGCTGTCAGAAAGTCGGGTTCGCCGAAACCCCGCCACGTTGATCCGTTCGATTCAATCCGATCGACGTTAATGCAACCTCCGTGGATATTCCCCATATAGAATTTGCCGCGATATTTCTCGGGCCAGGCGTCGGTGTCAAAATAGTGAATGCCGCAGTAGGCCGCCTTCTGATGTTTGTGTTTGACGATCGATTCAATTTTCCAGGTAAACGGCGGATAGGGGCCTCCCTGACGGTGGTAGTAGCCGGTCTCGGACAAATGCCACAGATGATCGATCACGCACGCGGAAACAAACGCTTCGCCGTCTTCGTTGAAGGCGACGCCCCACGGATTGCTCGTTCCTTCGCAGAAAATCTGGAATTCTCGCGTACGCGGATGAATCCGGAACAATGCGCACGTCAGTGGCCAGCCAGGATGCGCGTCGCTGTAATTCGGATTTGACGGGGAATAGCGGACGTGCGAATGATTAAAGACGCCGTTCAAACCGTACAACCAACCATCCGGACCCCACGTCAGTGAATTGGGTAACTCGTGCGTATCGGCACGGCCGAATCCTGTGACGACAACTTCCTGTTTGTCGGCCTTGCCGTCACCGTCGGTGTCCTGAACAAACAGAATGTCGGGCGAATTGGCGATCCAGACACCGCCATAACCCACGGCAATTCCGCTGGGGATATTCAAGCCGTCCATGAAGACCGTGAATTTGTCCGCTCGTCCGTCACCATCGGTATCTTCGAGGACTTTCACCCGATCGCGACCCGGTCCCGGTTCGCGACGGGGGTATTCAAGCGATTCAGTAATCCAGTATCTCCCACGTTCGTCGATGGTCATGGCGACGGGATTGACGATTTCGGGTTCCGATGCAACGACTTCGACGGCAAATCCCTCGGGAACCGTCATCATCTTCGCAGCGGTCGCGGGGTCACGCGGATCGTTTGGCGGCTTGTCCTGGGCGTGCGGGATCAGAGCCGGTTTGGTCTCCTGGCCGAAACTCGCGGCAACGTTCATCAACGTCAATCCGGTCAACATCGCAAATGGAAGGTTTGATCGCATGAAAGAATGTGCCTCGTGTTCAAAAAACCGGAACGCCGGAATGGAAACCAGCATACCAATTCAGGCCGCCGATTTTCATTCAGGTTTTGCGGTTCTTCCATCGACGCGGTATCCTTCTCGCAAGACTTTGATTTTGCAGGAGCTTTCGCTGTCGTGGATTCTTTTCGATTTCATCTGGATGCCGTCGATCCGGGCACCGGGGCGCGCGTGGGACGGTGGGAGACTCCGCATGGAACTGTCGAAACACCGGCATTCATGCCAGTGGGGACACTGGCGACCGTCAAGGGACTGACTCCGGATCAAATCCGGCAAACCGGTGCGCAGATGGTCCTTTCCAATACATACCATCTGGCATTGCGACCGAGCGCGGAAGTGGTCGCGGAAATGGGGGGGTTGCATCAGTTCATGCAGTGGAGCGGCCCGATCCTGACCGACAGTGGCGGATTTCAGGTGTTCAGCCTGGCTTCGATGCGGAAACTCAGTGATGACAAGGTCGTATTCCGGTCTCACATTGACGGCAGTTTGCTGGAACTTTCCCCTGCGCAATGCATTCGAATCCAGGAGCAACTTGGTGCCGATTGCATTATGTGCCTCGACGAATGCCCGCCCCACGACGCTCCGGTTGAAAAAATCCAGGCCGCAGTTGACCGAACAACTGTATGGGCCGCACGTTGCCGCGATTCCCAGGCCCGAAGCGATCAGGCTCTTTTTGGAATCGTCCAGGGGGGAACTCATCAGGCGTTGCGTGAACGTTCTGCGATTGGACTCCTTCCGCTCAACTTGCCTGGCTATGCGATCGGCGGTTTGAGTGTCGGAGAAGCACCTGATGAGATGTATAAAACGCTCGACTTTACAGTACCGTTGCTGCCACCGGATCGGCCCCGCTATTTAATGGGGGTCGGGCGACCCATCGACCTTCTCGAGGGAATTTTGCGTGGCATTGATCTGTTTGATTGCGTCATGCCAACCCGAAACGGCCGGAATGCAACGGCGTTTACGAGCAGCGGTTTACTCAAATTGAGGAACCTGAAGCACCGAACTGATCCGACGCCCGTCGATCCGGAATGCGACTGTCCAGTCTGTCAGCAATTCAGCCGTGCGTACATCCGCCATTTGTTTATGGCGGGAGAAATGCTGGGGCCTGTACTGCTTTCGTGGCACAACCTTGCCTATTATCAGCGGTTGCTGCGAGACTTGCGTCTGGCCATCCGCGAGGGACGGTCTGCCGGGTTCCGTACCGATCAACTTGCCCGATGGAATCGATCCGTTTATACTCCGAACGGTTTAGGGTGATTTTTTGAAAGTCGACTTTTGCAGGAATGCGTTGTAACAAAAAGTGTTCCGGCCATGGCAGCAGTTGGCGGCTTTCGATGAAGTCCTCAAATCGCAACCGTGCGGGAACGAGTCCGCGCGTTTTGGAACGAAACTTTTAGACAGGTACGACGTTGAACTTCTTTAGCCTTTTGTTGCTACAGGCCGAACCCGCCGCCTCCAAAAATGGCGATTTCCTTTGGGTGATCCTGCCCCCTCTCGCCGTCATCATCGTGTTGTACATGGTGATGGATTCACCGCAGCGACGCGAGAAATCAAAACGCGACGCCATGATGAAGAATCTCAAGAAGGATGATCGCGTGGTAACCATTGGCGGAATACTCGGCAGCGTGGCAAATATTAGCCAGGACGGCAAAGAAGTGACGTTGAAAGTCGATGACGGAATTCGAATCCGGTTTCGGCGAACGGCCATTGCCGAGGTCTTGTCAGGCGATCTTGTGCCGGAAGTCGCGAAAACATCCTGACCCGGTTTCGCTGGCGATCACTCGACAGAATTGCGAGTCGCCGCGATTGTTATTTATTTCCTCACGAGTGTATCGGGGTCATCCCCGGACTCGTTTCTGATTCAGACGTTGACACATTTTCGGGACTGGAATTCACGAATGGACGGAATCGGGCAATCCCTGTTATTGATGCAAATCGCACAACCAGGCCGTGAGTGGTTGGTCTTTGCGGTGATGGCGGCAGTCTTCATTCTTCCCTTTGTGCTCGGAGGACTGATCGCCCGATTGCTGCGTCTGGAAGATCTTTCGACCCGGATCGGAGTGGTCCTGTTTACGATCTTTGCGTCGCTGGCACCGTTTCTTTTGGTAATGATGCAAACGCAAACGCGTGAAGACATCGTTAACGGCGAAAAGGTCCAAACAAAGGTTTACCGGTCCTGGAAATCGGCGATTCCGCTCGGAATCGATCTGGCGGGGGGAACCAACCTCGTCTATGCAATCGATGTTGAAGCAGCCGAACAGCAACAGAAAAAGGAAGTTGGAAAATCAATTCCGGTCGAAACCGTCGACAAGATGGTCTCTGCAATCAGCAAGCGAATTAATCCATCGGGGGCGGAAGAAGTCACCGTTCGGCGAGTCGGTCACGACCGCATCGAAA
>JANXOO010001371.1 GCA_025353525.1 Schlesneria sp.
CGCCGTTGCCGCCCCCATACGAACGTATCGAGCTTCAGCGCCGATGATGCGACAGTCGTCCAATTCGTTCTACGACTCAGTTCGCGGTGATCGCAAAGTTCGCGGATTGATGAACTGAACTCCGTACGATCCGCTGGGCTCGCGCATCGAGCCCAGCGGTCACTCTTTTGCATTCTTCTCCGCACTCGCCCTCTCTCGTTTCAGGATATCCGATATGAGACTCCGCTTTTTCGACACTTTTTCCGGCGCTGCATTTTTCTGTCTCCTCACTTCGCTGTCCGCCGCTGATCCCACGCAATCCTCGAAGGATGCAGCGGCACCAGAAACGGTAAAAGCCACGTTTTTGATTACGGGGCTGCACTGTCCTCCCTGTACCGCCACCGTCGAAAAAGCGGTGAAATCGATCAAGGGTGTGAAGAGCGTCAAAGTCGATTGGGCGACGAAGAACGCCAAGGTTGAATATGACGAAAAAGAAATCGTGGCGCAACAGATTGCCAGTCGAATCGCTTCTACATCCCACATGATGGGGGGAAACATGCAATACAGCGGCTGGCTCTCGCTGAAGGTCCCTGACGTGACCGTCGAGGGCAATGCAGAGAAAGCCAAATCGGCACTGACCAAAATAAAAGGCATTTCAAAGGTCGCCGTTTATCCGCAGCAAAAGGCAGTCGGAGTGGAATTCACTGCGAAAGGCGACATTACCAGCACCCAATTGATTGAGGCTCTGAAAGAGGCGGGTCTGGAGGCCAGCGTGCTTCCATAAGCTCGCCACGATTGTCTTCGCTGCACTGTTTGGCAGCGATGGTCATCGGGCGAGCAGTCGGAGCCGGGGCTGGCGGGTTAGCACCTTCTGGGCTGGCTCATGTTTCGGCTGCTCGCCGGGTGGCCCATTCTCGGCCGACACTATTC
This sequence comes from Schlesneria sp., assembly GCA_025353525.1. Classification (GTDB taxonomy): domain Bacteria; phylum Planctomycetota; class Planctomycetia; order Planctomycetales; family Planctomycetaceae; genus Schlesneria. The sequence continues at coordinate 910 of JANXOO010001371.1, forward strand.
ATGATTCAACAGTGGTTCCTGAATTCCAGATTATCACAAGTTTGAGTGTAACAATATGACGACTCCTGATCCTTCGCCCTCCACGCAGTCACCGGATGTTCCGCAGGACGAAGGGGGGCTACGCGCACCCCCTGGACTCAGTTCGTGGGGAAAAGCCTGGTGGTGGTTCGACTTTGTTATCCTCGTCAAACTCGCTCGACTGCGATTCATCGGCATCCTGGTTGCCATTGGCGTCGTCATCACGCAGTGGGATTTGCTGATTGCCTACTACGAAAAATGGACGCGCCCGACGAACGCCGTCGCAACGGCTCAAAGCGACACCGAGTATTTCTGCCCGATGCACCCCTCCGTCATTCGCGATAACGGAAACGAAAAGTGTCCGGTTTGCTTCATGCCGCTCTCGAAACGCAAAAAGCGATCGGCTGGAGAAGGCGAAGCGTTACCTGCCGGTGTCGCCAATCGCGTGCAACTGTCGCCGTATCGGATCGTGCTTGCGGGCGTGCAAACATCGGAGGTCACTACGCTTTCCTTGACAAAGGAAATCAATGCGGTTGGATTTGTTGAATTCAACGAGCGTGGCCTAAAAAGTGTCTCGGCCCGTGCCAAGGGACGGATTGACGAACTGCTGGTCAATGAAACTGGCCAGATGGTCACCGCAGGAGACATTCTCGCATCGCTCTACAGTCCAGATCTTAACGTGACAGTGCAAAATCTGGTTGACGCCAAACGGCGCAACAGTCTCGAACTGTTGGCGAGTTCTCGACAGCGTCTCGAACTTTTGGGCGTCGGTAATGACCAGATCGACGAAATCCTGCAATCGGGTAAAGCCAATAGTCATTTGCGGATTCGGTCGCCGATCAGCGGACATGTCATCAAGAAATATGTCCGCGAAGGACAATACGTCGAAGAAGGCAGCCCGCTCTACGATATTGCCGATTTGTCATCCGTGTGGATTCAGGCTCAGGTGTACGAGGACGATATGGTCTTCCTGCCCATCGAGCAGTCGCAAAAGCCGCGTGCGGACGATCCAACGTCGTTGTCGGTCACGGCGACGACTCGGGCGTTCCCTGGCGAAAGCTTTCAAGGCACGCTCGCGTTCGTCTATCCACACGTTGACCAGCAGTCGCGAACTGTGACCGTGCGATTTGAATTGAAGAATCCCGGTCACAAACTGCGGCCGGGAATGACCGCGACAATCGCATTGCAGGTTCCACCTTCCCGCGTTCCAGTGCTACAAACGGCAGCCGCAATGCGACCGGATGGAGAGAGCTTGTTAGCCGAAGGGCGAGTGCTCGCCGTGCCTGAAAGCTCTGTGATTGATACGGGCCGCCAAACAATTGTTTATCGCGAAGCCTTGCCCGGCGTATTCGATGGGGTTTTGGTGACTCTCGGGCCGAAGCTGACGGGCCCGAATAATTCAAATTTCTTTCCTGTCACTTCAGGTCTGGAACCGGGCGACATGGTTGTCTCTTCCGGCTCATTTCTCGTGGATGCAGAAACGCGTCTGAATCCTGCGGCTGGCTCGATCTACTTCGGTGGCAGCGGGAGCGGAGTCAAAGGGGGTGGCAGCGTGCAGACGGCACGCCCTTCGACGCCAGAGAATGAAGATGCCAAATTGCTGGCCGTGCTGAAGAAGCTGTCCCCATCAGACCGTCGTCTTGTCGAGCAACAGAAGTTCTGCCCGATTTTGGAGACGAGTCGACTCGGCTCGATGGGCGTCCCGGTCAAGATCACGCTTGAGGGGCAACCGGTCTTCCTCTGCTGCCCAGCGTGCGAAGCAGGCGCGAAAGAAAAGCCATCGGTGACGTTAGAAAAGATCAACCGATTAAAATCGGGCAAGCCACCGGCTGAATCGCACACTCCACAACCCAGGTCTGGATCACATCCAGAACAAAATACCGATCCAAAAATCGAAGCGGCTCTGTCCAAACTCAGCGAATCAGACAAGCGACTGGCCGTAGCTCAGGAATATTGCCCGATCCTTCCGAAGAGCCGTCTGGGCTCGATGGGAACTCCGATCAAACTGACGCTCGAAGGACAGACCGTGTTGGTCTGTTGCGACGGTTGTGTGGAATCCGCAAAGGATCACCCTGCCGAGACATTGAAAAAAGTCAAAGCCCGCCAAGAGTCGGCTCCTTCGCCAACGCCATCGCCACCGAAGGATGAAATCGATCCGAAACTGCGGACCGCGCTCAATAAATTGAGTCCGGAAGATCGCCAACTCGCCATCGCTCAGCGGTGGTGCCCGGTGATGGATGACAGCCGACTCGGCTCAATGGGCACGCCGATTAAGGTGATGATTGACAGCAGACCAGTCTTTCTATGTTGCGGAAGTTGCAAGGAAATGGCGTTGGAAAAGTCCGACGAAACACTCGCCCGAGTCAAAGAATTGATGTCCGCCAAAAAGTCCTCGACAAAGGAGTCGACGCGATGATCGAATACGTGATCGAAGCGTCAATCCGCAACCGCTTCCTGGTCCTGACTGCCACTGTTTTGCTCGCGATCGCAGGTGTTTTTGCTGTGTATCACACGCCGGTCGATGCGATTCCGGATTTGAGCGAGAATCAGGTCATTGTTTTCGCCGACTGGATGGGACGCAGTCCTCGCGAGATTGAAGACCAATTGACTTATCCGCTGGTGAACAAGCTACGCGGATTGGCCGGTGTTCGCGCGGTCCGATCTTCGTCTGAATTCAATTTTTCGATGATTACGATCATCTTTGCTGACGGAGTCGATTTCTATTTCGCCCGCCAGCGTGTGACGGAAAAACTGAGTCAGGCGGGAACCTGGCTGCCCAATGGTGTCGTCCCCTTTCTGGCTCCCGATGCGACGGCTTTGGGACAAATCTTTTGGTACACGCTGGAGTCGAGCGCGGCCAAACCTGTCGATCCGCAACGGTTGTGGGCAGTCAACAAATTCTACGTGGCACCGCAACTCAATGCGGCGGGCGGAGTTTCCGATGTCGCGACGGTGGGCGGACTGCCTGTGGAATATCAGATCGATGTCCGCCCGGAAGAACTGCGGGCCTTCGGTATCACATTGGGCGATCTCTATTCAGCAGTTGCTCGCAGCAACATGCCCGCAGGCGGCGGCGTGATCCAGAAAAATAATGCCGAGTACATCGTGCGGGGTGTGGGTTGGTTGCGCGACAAACGCGACATCGAACGGACTGTCATCCGCGAGGTCAACGGCACACCGATCTTTGTCGAGACGGTTGCGACGGTTCAATTGGGAACTCAGTTTCGGCGCAGCGTCTACGAGAAGAATGGCAACGAAGTTGTCGGCGGCGTCGTGTTGATGCGTCATGGAGAGAACCCACTGGCGGTCACGGAACGAGTCAAAGAGAAGATCCAGGAATTGCAACCCGGACTTCCCGAAGGTGTTCACATCGTCGCTGCGTATGACCGCACGCGTCTGATTCATGGAGCAATTCACACGCTGACCGAAGTGATGTGGCACGAAATGGTGATTGCTTCGATCGCGATCCTGTTGATCCTCTCTCACGTCCGCAGTGTGTTCGTGATTTGCATCACACTACCACTGGCAGTGTTATTTTCCTTCCTGATGATGTGGTTGCTGCGAACCTTCGGCATCGTCGACATTCAAGCCAATATCATGTCGCTGGCCGGGATTACGATTTCAATCGGGATTCTTGTCGATCAAGCCATCGTGATGGTGGAGAACGCGACGCACGTGCTGAAGGAACACTTTGGCGACAATCCAGTGACCGGCGATACCCGTGAGTTGGTGATTCCTGCCTGCCGTACGGTCGGTCGTCCGATCTTCTTTTCGGTGTTGATCATGCTGCTGTCGTTCGTGCCGGTATTCATGCTCAGCGGTCGCGAAGGGAAGCTCTTTCATCCATTGGCATTCACCAAAAGCTTTGCATTGATCGGCGTAGCACTGATCTCAATCACGGTGGTCCCCGCACTCATACCGCTGCTGATTCGTGGAAGACTGCGCAGCGAGGAAGAGAACTGGATCGTGCGGAGTTTCATTCAGATTTATAAGCCGATGCTGACCTGGGCACTGCCCCGACGCAACCTTGTGATGTGGATGTTCGCGGTGCTGCTCGTCCTGGCCGCTGGAATGTTTCCTTTGCAGGCGATTATCGGCCAGGGAGCATCGGAAGAGGCGTGGAAGGGAACTTTCCTGCTGATGTTCGCGACGGTCGTCTCGCTGACCGTGATTTCGACGAAGGGGCTGCGGTGGCAGGCGCTGTCGTTTGTGACGTTGACGGTCATCGCGCTTTGGGCCTGGCATTTCCCGAAGATCGGTGTGGCTTTCATGCCCGCTCTCGATGAGGGAACAACCCTCGATATGCCAATCACGGTTCCCCGTGCCAGCATCACCCAAGCCGCCGACGATCTTAAAGCTCGCGACGCGCTGCTCCGAGGTTTCCCCGAAGTTGAGTCTGTGATCGGTAAGGCGGGACGCGCCGACACCCCAACAGATCCCGCTCCGCTGGATATGGTCGAGACGTTTGTCAACTTCCGACCTCGAGAGTTTTGGCCGAAACGCGTCCTGCGATTCGATGATGCTACACGACAAACAACGGAAGTGCTGAAGATTTTCGAGG
>JANXOO010001383.1 GCA_025353525.1 Schlesneria sp.
CAGGAGCGTGCAAGGGTGCTGCGATGATCTCACCGAACATGGCAACGATGCTTTGCGTCATCATGACAGACGCAAAGCTGGCTGCCGATGACGTCGCGACATTTCTCAGGCACGGTGTGGCAGATTCGTTCAATTGCATCAGCGTCGACGGGCACGAGAGTACCAGCGATTCGGTGATTCTTCTGGCAAACGGCGCTTCCGGCGCGGTGATCGGATCACCGACTGATCGCGAGACATTTCAGGCGGCGCTGGATGAAGTCTGCACCCGTTTGGCGACTGATATCATTCGCGATGCGGAAGGGGCTCACCATTTCGTCGAATTGAACGTGACCGGCTGCCGAAACCGTGACGAAGCGTTTCGAATCGCAAAAGCGATCGCCGACAGCCCGCTGGTCAAGACGGCGATTTGCGGTGCCGACCCGAATTGGGGTCGAATCGTCTCGGCGGCCGGGTATGCGGGGGTTCCATTGCTCGAAACTGATATGACTCTGGTTGTTAACGGCTTTTTGCTCTATCGATCGGGGGCTCCTGTGGACTTCGACGCGGCGGAAGTGTCTGCCAGCATTCGGGACAACAGGAATGTCGTCGTCGATCTGTCGCTGACGCACGGAATAGGGAAAATCCGGTATTGGACGAGCGATCTTACGAAAGAATATGTGGAATTGAATGCCGACTATACGACGTGACGCGTCGGATACTGACGGTCATGACGAACATCCGTTTGGCCGATTCGCGGAATGTCTGCCGTTCTCGGTTGAATCCCGTGCGCACTGCTCGTACGCTGTTGTCTCAACGGATTGAAACTTTGGTGACAGAACCATGTTCCGTTCCCAAAGAACCCGGGGGCTTGTGCCACCCGGCTCGCCAGGGCCGGTTTTCAAATCACGGGTTCCATTCGACCGGATGGGTTTCGTGCGAGCGTCCGTTCCATTCCCTCACGCATTGCCCTGTTGATGATTCTGACTGGCGAAGAAATCAAGGCACAGTTAGGAACGAATATCGTCATCGAACCTTTCGATGCCGCGATGCTCAATCCCAACAGCTATAACCTCAGCCTGCACGACGAGTTGCTGGTCTACGAGGAAATTGTGCTCGATGTTCGCCGCCCCAACCGCTATCGGCGACACCTGATTCCCCCGGAAGGTTTCGTATTGCAGCCGGGGCAGTTGTATCTGGGGAGGACGATCGAACGAACCGAGACTCATAATCTGGTCCCGATGCTCGAAGGCCGTTCGTCGATCGGGCGACTGGGTCTTTTCGTGCATGTTACGGCGGGTTTTGGCGACGTTGGTTTCTGCGGATTCTGGACCCTGGAACTTTACGCCGCTCATCCGATCCGAATCTATCGGGGACTGCCGATCTGCCAGATTATGTACCATGAGATCGTGGGCGAGGTGTCCGAGTATCGCAGCGGGAAATATCAGAACAATCACGATATTCAGCCCAGTCTGTTCTTCAAGGAGCTGCACGCTCCGGCAAAAGATCCGCAAATGCGACTGGCATTCGGGCAGGAAATGGCCGAATAGATTGGCCGCAGGCGGGGCGGGCAGCCCTTAATGCGTCGCTCTGTTTCATTGGCAATGCCGCGACACCGCCGGAATTTCCGATCGGTCTGGTGTCATCATCGCATCCGATACTGCGTACACTGAACGTGCCGTGCGAGGCAGTGTCCCTGAAGCAAATGAGTCAATTATCGCGAAAATCAGCAGGCGAAGCTCGACGTGGCTTGGCCATCGCTCGTAAAATCATAAATTTTACGGTCAAAATCGTGACAGTTTAACGTTTCCAGTACGAACGAATTACCGATGCCCCACCGACCTGATGGCTATTTTGAACAGTTGCTCTCTGAACGAATCCTCGTCCTCGACGGTGCGATGGGTACGATGATTCAGCGGTATTCCCCGACGGAGGCTGACTACAGGGGTGAGCGATTCGCCAAACACCCGATCGATCTCAAGAACGCCGGAGATGTGCTCGTTCTCACGCAGCCGGGAATGATCTCCGAAATTCACAGGCAATACCTGACGGCCGGTGCTGATATCATCGAAACAGATTCGTTCAATGCAAATATCATTTCGCTGGAAGAATTCGGATTGGCCGAGCTGACCGGCGAAATCAATGTGACCGCCGCACGACTCGCTCGCTCAGTCTGCGACGAGTTTGCTGCTGCGAATCCGAACAAACCCCGCTTCGTCGCGGGCAGTATCGGTCCCACGAAAGTGTTGTTGTCGTTCAATGCAGACAAACCGGGTTACCGGCCCGTGAACTTTGATCAAATGGTGGCGTCGTACGCAGTCCAGATTCGCGGACTGATCGAAGGGGGCGTCGACCTGCTGCTTCCCGAAACATCGTTCGACACGCTGAACATGAAGGCGTGCCTGTTTGCGATCGAGGATGTTTTTGCCGAACTGGGCGTTCGTTTGCCCGTCATGGTCTCGGGTACGATCTTCAATGGTGGCAGAACGTTGACGGGGCAATCGGTCGAATCGTTCTGGACATCGGTCTCGCACGCATCGACGTTAACGATCGGGCTGAATTGTGCTCTTGGCCCAAAGCAAATGAGACAATATGTCGAGACGCTGGCCAACATCGCACCAAAGTACATCAGTTGTTACCCGAATGCAGGGATGCCCGACGGTTTTGGCGGATTCGATTCCAACCCGTCCGAAGTCGCCGCCAATCTGCGCGAGTTTGCCAGGAATGGCTGGGTCAATATCGTTGGTGGTTGTTGCGGGACAAATCCCGATTTCATCAAAGCGATTTCCGAAGCGGTCGACGGCGTCAAACCGCGTCAGATTCCGGATCGGACAGGGACATCCACATACTGCGGCAAGGAACATGTGGAGCTGTTGCCCAGTTCAAACTTTATGATGATTGGTGAACGGACCAATGTCACCGGATCGCGCAAGTTTGCCCGACTGATCAAAGAAGGGAAATTTGATGATGCCCTGGCGGTCGCGCGCGAACAGGTCGAAGGTGGCGCGAATATGATCGATGTCAACATGGACGAAGGACTGCTCGACAGTCATGCGGCCATGACGACATTCGTCAACCTGATCTCTGACGATCCGGATGTCAATAAAGTCCCGGTGATGGTCGACAGTTCGAAATTCAGCGTGATCGAAGCAGGACTGAAATGCCTGGACGGCAAAGGGGTCGTCAATTCGATCAGCATGAAAGAGGGCGAAGCGACGTTCCTGGCTCAAGCACGCCGCATCAGACGATACGGAGCGGCAGTGGTGGTCATGGCCTTTGACGAAAAAGGTCAGGCGACCGACTGCGCGGATAAAGTCCGCATCTGCAAACGCGCCTACGACCTGTTGACGCAACAGGCGGGATTCCCGCCAGACGATATCATTTTCGATGCGAACATCCTGACCGTCGGAACGGGGATGGATGAGCATTCAAATTATGCTGTCGAATTCATCGAAGCGATACGCCGCATCAAAACCGAATGCCCGGGTGCCAAAACTTCGGGCGGTGTCAGTAATGTCTCATTTTCGTTTCGCGGTAATGATGTTGTTCGCGAAGCGATGAACGCGGCTTTTCTGTACCACGCCATTCAGGCCGGTCTCGACATGGGGATCGTCAACGCCGGGCAACTGGAAGTCTACGAAGAAATCGACAAGGAATTACTCGTCCGGATCGAAGATGTCCTGCTGAATCGCCGACCCGATGCGACGGAGCAACTGATCGCGTTTTCCGAAAAATTCAAAGGGGGAACAAAGGAGCAGGTCGAAGCAGGGGTCGAGGAATGGCGACTGGGACCGGTCGAAGACCGTTTGAAGCACGCGCTGTTAAAAGGGATCACCGACCACATCGACACCGATACAGAAGAAGCACGACTCAAGTACGGCAAACCGCTCGACATCATCCAGGGACCGCTGATGGACGGGATGAACGTTGTCGGCGAACTGTTCGGGGCGGGGAAAATGTTTCTACCGCAGGTCGTCAAGAGTGCTCGCGTCATGAAGAAGGCCGTCGCTTACCTTGAACCGTTCATGGAGGCCGAGCGACTTGCTGCCGAGCAGGCGTTGGCACCCGGCGAAACCGCCGTGGCGGTCGATACGTCGCGCGGTCGTGGTCGAGTCGTACTCGCTACGGTCAAAGGAGATGTTCATGACATTGGCAAGAATATTGTCGGTGTCGTCTTGCGTTGCAACAGCTTCGATGTCATCGACCTGGGTGTCATGGTCTCGTGCGACAAGATCCTGGAAGTCGCTCGCGAAAAGGGAGCTGATGTCATCGGCCTGAGTGGTCTGATTACACCGTCTCTCGACGAGATGGTTCACGTCGCCAAAGAAATGCAGCGACTGAATTACAAGATTCCATTGTTGATTGGCGGTGCCACGACTTCGGCCAGGCATACTGCGGTGAAAATCGCTCAACACTACGATCTTCCGATCGTCCATGTTGTCGATGCGTCGTTGTCCGTCCCGGTGGTCGAGAACTTGCTGGACGATAATCGCAGGCCGGATTTCATCGAAAGAAACAAGGCATCCCAGGCCCGGGACAGGTCGACCTACGAGGCAATGCAGTCCAATCGAAAGCTTGTCCCGTATGCAGAGGCATTTGCCAAACGGTTTCAGACCGACTGGAAAAACGTTCGGATCGATACACCGTCGTTCGTTGGTACTCGGGTGCTGAACGATGTTCCGCTCGACGCACTGGTGCCGTACATCGACTGGTCACCTTTTTTCCAGACATGGGAACTGAAAGGAAAATATCCGAAAATCTTTACAGATCCGGTTGTCGGCGAGCAGGCTCGAAAAGTCTTTGACGATGCGCAGGCACTGTTGCGCCGAATCATTGAGGAAAAACTGCTGACGGCGCGAGGGGTCTTCGGATTTTGGCCCGCTGCATCGGAGGGAGATGATATCGTTGTACAACACGTTGAAAACGGGAAATCAGTCGCTGACCGGTCATTGACGACTCGATTCTCGATGCTCCGGCAACAGTGGGAGCGACCTGGGCAGGGCGACTTTCGTTCGCTTGCCGACTATGTCGCACCTTCTGATTCCGGGCGCGGCGACTACCTGGGGGCATTTGCGGTCACAACAGGAATCGGTTGCGATGAATTGGCCGACAAATTCCAGAACGAGCTGCACGACGACTATCAGTCGATTATGACCAAGGCACTTGCTGACCGGTTGGCGGAAGCATTCGCTGAGTATCTGCACAAGCAGGCTCGCGACGCCTGGGGATATGGTCGCGACGAAGGCCTGTCGACCGACGATTTGATCAACGAAAAATATCGGGGCATCCGCCCGGCTCACGGTTACCCCGCGTGCCCGGATCACACCGAGAAGACAAAGCTGTTTGCGCTCCTCGATGCCGAACGCGCGACGGGAATTCGATTGACGGAAAGCTACGCCATGCATCCGGCCTCCAGCGTCTGCGGCCTCTATTTCGCTCATCCGGAATCCCGTTATTTCAGCGTCGACAAAATCACCAAAGATCAGGTCGACGATTATTCCCGAAGAAAGGGGATGGACTCAGCGGTTCTGGAACGATGGCTGTCGCCAAACCTTGGATACGATCGCTGAAACCCGCCCGTTCAAGTTTTTTGTTCAGACCCGTATCATCGTTTAAGGCACTTTGACGTGAGGCGTGATCGTCGCAGACTAAAAAGTCTCAGGACTTCGTTCGCGCCGATTTGACGATCTTCATTGTTTTGCTACGGCCAATTCTTGCGGGCGGAGAATCGGCAACCTTTGCGGCCTTCTTCTTAACAGATTTCTTCGCGACAGCTTTCTTTGTCACCGTCTTCCTTGAAGCTTTTCGCGGTGGCACCGACTTTGTGGCGGCTGATGACAGATCAACTGAATCGCCTGGCTTCCTGCTTTTCCGACGACTGTTGGTTGTTTCAATCGCGACAGACTTTTTTGCGACAGACGGCGTTTTGGCTGGTTTCTTCGTTGTTTTCGCGGGCTTTTTCTTTGTTGGAGTTGACGCAGAAGGAGCGTTTGCCGATTCCAGTTCGATGCCGAATATGCTACCCAGATCGCCGTCAGAGATTCCCGAATTCTTCGTATTGAACGCCCGATCCAGGTTGTCAGCCGTCGTTGCCTGACTGATCAGTTCGAGGTGGTCGACGTTTCGCAGCGTGAACAACAATTGGGGTTGTTGGTCAAGACGAACGGCAACACCGTAAAACGTGGCGGCAATATGCTTGCAGACTCCGGCAGAATCGGGGCAACTGCAAGTCATCGAGATCTGTTTCTTGTGCGGAAATAGTCCGTCGCCTTCCCGCGTCAGCCGTTGCATCACTCCGTCGCTGAATCGCCCTTGCAACAAGTCGAGCAGCGATTCAATTTCCTGGGCACAGTCTTTGGAAATG
>JANXOO010001486.1 GCA_025353525.1 Schlesneria sp.
GCCGCTCAGCCTGATAGCACTCGACAACATGAAGCGGCTGGCCGAAGCAGGAGCCGTCATCCTTCCTGCGATGCCGGGGTTTTACCATGAACCCAAGTCGATCTCTGACCTCGTTGATTTTGTCGTTGCCCGAATCTGCGACCAACTTGGCGTCCATCACGAGTTGACCAAACGCTGGGGTGACGGAGGTACATAATTGAGTCGCAGATTGATGAAACAGTATCGGCTGATTGATCGCAAAGCGAGGCTGACGCATGTACTGCGTCGAATGCCTTCTGTGATGATACGTGCGGATTTGCGGGTATGACTGTCGGCGATGTACAACTTCGGTTGATTGATGAACTGCACGCCCCGTTCCCCAACTTGAACTGATGACGAAAACCCGAAACGATTATGCGCAATCGACAAGCCACCCAACTGCTCTGTGATCTGTCTCATGCAGGACGTCGAGCGGCTGAATATCCCGCGTCTGATGTGCCCGACTGGCCGCTGGAAGACCTGATTCCTGCCGAATTTCAGGCGAAATGCCTCCCTGCCCTGCCCGAATTGGCCGAGCCCGATGTGGTGCGGCATTTCGTCAATCTCTCGACGCTCAATATGTCCGTCGATACGCACTTCTATCCGCTCGGAAGTTGCACGATGAAATATAACCCGAAGCGGCACGAACGGCTGGCAGGGTTACCAGGCATTGTCGATGTCCATCCCCATCAAACTGCCGGAAATATTCAGGGGTTACTCGAACTGTTGTACGAAATGCAGCGGATGCTGGCCGAGATCGCCGGGCTGCCTGCCGTTTCCCTGCAGCCTGCGGCAGGTGCGCACGGCGAATTGACTGCTTTGTTTGTCGCTGCTGCGTACTTTCGTGATCGGGGTGAACGGCGCACCAAGGTGATTTTCCCGGCGAGTGCCCACGGAACCAACCCGGCCAGCGCTGCGATGGCGGGCTTCGAATGCGTTGAACTGAAGGGAACCGCTTCCACGTCGGGGGCGACAGGCGGCGGCAGCTTCGTTGATCTCGATGAATTGAAGCAGCACGTCGATCACCAGACGGCGGTTTTCATGGTTACCAATCCGAATACGCTGGGCCTGTTCGAAAAGGACATCGCGGCGGTCGCAAAGATCGTCCACGACGCCGGAGGGCTGGTTTATATCGACGGTGCCAATATGAACGCCATTATGGGGATCACGCGACCTGGTGATTTCGGTGGCGACATGATGCACTACAACGTTCATAAAACGTTTACCGGGCCGCACGGTGCTGGCGGGCCGGGGTCGGGGCCGATCTGCGTCCGCGATTTTCTGGCCGACTACCTGCCTGGTCCTGTCGTCCGCCAACGCGACACTGAATCGGGCGACAAGCGGTTTGAACTGGCAACGCCCTCCAAAACCATAGGCCGGGTTCGTTCCTTTTTCGGCAATGTTGGCATTCTGGTGCGAGGTTATTGCTACTTGCGTACGCTGGGAGCCGCCGGAGTTCGCTCGGCAGCCGAACAGGCCATTCTTAATGCAAATTACCTTAAGGAACTGCTGGCCGATGTGTTGCCATCGGCCCATGGAAAGCATTGTTTGCACGAATTCGTCGCGTCAGCCGACGGACTCGCCCGATCGCGAGGAATATCGGCGATGGATATCGCCAAACGATTGCTGGATTACGGGTTTCACCCGCCGACGGTCTATTTTCCACTGGTTGTGCCTCACGCCATGATGTTCGAACCGACCGAGACCGAGTCGAAGGCGACGCTCGATGCCTTTTCGGAAGCGATTCACAAAATCGTGACAGAAGACGGCGAGTTACTGCATACCGCGCCGCACACGGCGCCTGTCAGCCGACCGGAAGAAGTCAACGCGACACGAAAGCCTGTATTGACGTGGCCAAAAGGACAGTTGGTACCGATTAACATGTGATCGATTGACAGGGGCGGGGGAAGAAGTGGGACTGATGGGACGCATGGGACTGATGGGACCGGTGCGACTTGCCGTGAGTACTGTTGCGGGCAGATGCTGATTTTATCTTTCGCTTGCCGTTTGACGCTGCAAACGGTTATCTTCAGACATCCCGTCTGCTTGCAGGATCGGTCGTGCGTGGCCTTTTCTGATCAGGGTGGCCTTTCGTGTTAGGGGTGTGCATTCCTGATCCTGATCCTGGCCCCGCCCTGCCTGATCCTTTCACCGCTTTGATTGTCATAAAAAATCGTCGTTGATCGATTCCGCGTCCGCTGAAAGGCCCGATATGCTCGCTGTCGAAGTCGAAGAGTTGCGGATTCGGTATGGGAAACTGGAAGCCGTCAAAGGAATCTCGCTCAAGATTCCGCCGGGTGAGGTCTTCGGATTTATCGGGCCGAACGGAGCTGGCAAATCGTCGACCATTCGAGTCCTCGCAACGCTGCTTCCCGAATTCCGGGGCAGCGCCCGGATTATGAATATCAGTGTTCGAGCCAGGCCGCACGAGGTCCGCGAACAGATCGGATACGTCCCCGACTTCTTCGGAGTCTACGAAGACCTGACCGCGCGTGAGTATCTGCATTTCTTCGCTGCGGCCTACCGATTGCCCATGTCGAAACGGAAGGCGGTCGTCGACGATGTGCTGCAACTGACCGATCTGACCGGAAAGATTGATTCGCAGGTCGATTCGTTGTCCCGCGGCATGAAACAGCGATTGTCGCTGGCACGCGTCCTGTTGCACGATCCCGCCGTTTTGCTGCTCGACGAACCCGCATCGGGACTTGATCCCCGAGCCCGAATCGAAATGCGTGAACTGCTGAAAGCGCTGAAAGAGATGGGAAAAACGATCATTATTTCGAGTCACATTCTGCACGAACTGGCGCAGCTCTGTACCCGGATCGGCATCATTGAAACGGGCCGCATGGTGGCTCAGGGCTCGGTCGCCGAAATCTACCAGCGACTGGGAGTCCTTAAAATCGTCCATGTTCAGGTTGCAAACCAGTCACCCGAACTGATCGCGAAGCTGCGAAGCAAGGCCGGGGTCACCCACGTTGACGATCAGGTCGACCGGATCTCGATCCGAATTGAAGAAGGAAAACTGGACGTGGAAGACCTGCACGACTTCATCCATGATCAAGGGGCAAGAATTCGCATGTTCCAGCCGGAAGTCATGGATATGGAAACGGCATTTATGAAGCTGACCGAAGGCCAGACCGCCTGACGAAAACACCGATGAATCGTGATCTCGAGATCTTTTTCAGAAGTTTTCGCCGAGTGATCGATCAGTCTGCCAGTCTCCGGAAGGAGTTTTTCATTTGCAATCGTCTTCGCAAACGCCAACGACCTTGGCTGCCCCGCCGTCCAGAATGCCGTTCTCGTGGTTGGGTACAGCAATCAGCAATATGGCCAGCCTGCCGTTGCTGACCAAGGAACTGATCGAGCAGTCGCACAGCAAACGAATGTACATCCTGCGCGTCTTGTACGCGGTGATTCTTTACGGCTTCGCTCTATGGCAATACGACACAATCACCAGCGGTCCGGCGGGAGGAGGATTCGTCAACCTCGGTCGTGGCCGGGAGTTCTTCACGATACTCGTCGATATTCAGAAGTATGCAATTTATCTGTTATTGCCCGCGATCACCTGCGGCGCAGTGACGGTTGAAAAAGAGAAAGACACTCTGGGTCTGCTGCTGCTGACGAAACTGGGCCCGATGACGATCGTCGTTGAAAAACTGCTCAGCCGCGTCATCGCCATGGGGACGTATCAACTCCTGTCTCTGCCGCTGTTTGCCATTGTTTACGGGATGGGGGGCGTCGAACTGTCGGGGCTGATCGCTGCGATTATCGAATTGACGGCGCTTTCCATCGCCGTCGCTTCTGTTTCGATCCTCTGTTCGACGTGGTTCCGCACGACCTCGGAAGCATTCATCATGACTTACGTTTTGGTACTATGCATCTCCGGATGCATTCAATTCGACATGGAGATATTCGGCTCGATTCAAATGCGATTCTACAATCCTTATGCAACAGCGACGCCGTCCCTGACCCAGGCCCTGATGGCTCCGACATTGATTGCAATCCATTCATTCATCTTCAGTGGCATCTTCGTGCTGATTGCATCCCGAACGCTGTTTCGCCGCGCCTTCGTTTCGCCAAAAAATATTCTGCTGGGGATATTCCAGAGCGTCGATCGATTCTTCAACGCACTGAACGATTCGACGACAGGCGGAATCGTGCTGGTCAAGGACCGTGAAGGGTTGCCGCTGTTTCAGCCGATTTCCTGGCGAGAAACGCGAAAACGTTCGCTGGGAACATTTCGCTACCAATTCCGCATTCTGACACTGCTGCTTGCCCCGTTAATTTTTGTGATCGCAGCAGTCCTTTCAGAGGGCCGCGTCGATTTCAGCAGTCCCTTTCGCGGTTTTCCTGTCTTCTTCTGGCTTGTCGCAACGATTTGTGTGACGATACATTCGACAGGAGTGATCGCGGCCGAACGGATGCGTCAGTCGCTGGATGTGCTGCTTGTTACTCCACTGACCGCATCGGAAATCGTGTTCGAAAAACTGTCCGGGGTCCGAAGACTTATCAAGATCCTGATTGTCCCGTTTGCCGTCCTGGTCACTTTTCAGGCGATCTGGTCCGGATACGTCATGCCCGGATCGACACTCAATCAAACAAACAACTTCTGGCTGGAACTGGTCTCCACGTCGCTGGCGCCGTTCGTGTTTATGCCCGTTCTGATGTGGGTTGGATTCCATTTCGGGTTGCGATTGAGGTCGCAGATGCAGGCCATTCTGGCGACCGTCGCAGCAGTTCTCGTGATTTGCATGCTTCCCCTGGCCATCGCGAAATACCTGGATGATGTGAGTCTGGCTTTTTCTCCGGGCGTTTCACGATGGAATCGTGCTCCGTTCAGCGTGTGCCTGAGTTGGATCAGCCCGTTGCGATCGATGTTTGTGACAAACAACTTCGGCATGGAAGACGATTTCAGATCTTACAACGCACCCAACGTTCCCAACGTCATCCCTGTCAAATATGAGTTGCTCCGTTGGGTTCCGCTAACAATACATTTCGGGTTTTATGGACTTGTGTTGGCCTGTTTGCGACAAAGCGCATTGAACTCGTTCTCAAAGGTCGTCAAACGTTCAGAACCGCAAAAAGAAGTACCGTCAGTGCAACGCGATGATACGACCTGAAAATCGCAGGCCGATTTCCCGGTCGCTTCGCCGTCCTTAAGACCATTCTGTCAGCCCAAAATCCCAAATCCTCGCCCGCAGCGCCCCTGAGAATCGCTATAATTCCTGTGCGTGGTAAAATCGAAAGTGACGGCGGCGAAAAGATTCGTTTTTGCCAGGAAAAATCGGTGATCGCTTTGAGGATCGGCACGACGACGATATCGATCCTGACTCCGTTTCAACGATTTCGCGGTTTTTGAACGCACGATCACGTCAGGATGGGCAATTCCTGCGGCGGGAAACGCCGATCTGAAATGTATCGACGAAAGTTTCACTGGTTTTTGCTCCATTGGTGTTGTCAAGATATGATTGAACTGCCGCGGTCGTTTGCTGGCAGTTCGTCGAAACGGTTTTCGGTTCCGAGCGGAGAATAAGAAATGGCCCCGAACAAAAAGTATTTGAGCCTCGAAGAAGCGGCCGCTCTGCTCGGAATCAAGGTCGACGAGTTGGTGCGATTCCGCGAAAAGGGAGACGTGCGCGGATTTGCCGATCGTGGAACGTGGAAGTTCAAGGCCGACGATGTCGCTGAATTTCGACGGCGTCGCCAGCCCGATTCGGACCCCGACTTGCCGATCATGGACGATTTTGGCGACGACGAAAACGACGATCCCGGACGTCAGGCGACCGTGATTCGCAAAGGTGGCGGAGCGAAATCCGATAGCGATGTCCGACTGATGTCGTCCGATGGAAATAAAACGAACCGGCTCACGGGAAGCAGTGGCGAAGTTCCCACGCTCGATCCAGGTCAGTCGGATAGCGACGTTCGTCTGATCGAACCCGCAAAGAAGCCGAAAAAAGGAAGCGACAGCGATGTCACTCTTGTGAAGCCGAAACTGGCGTCGAAGTCGGATTCCGACAGCGATGTCAAAATGATCGATCTGCCCCTGTCGGCCCCCGACTCGGACAGCGATGTGATGCTGTCAGACCCGCGTGGTTCGAAGCTCGATTCCGACAGCGACGTTCGTCTGTCTCCCCTATCCGGCAGCGATAGCGACGTGAAGCTGATCGGGCCAGGAGCTAAGGGCTTGAAGCGCGGCAGCGACAGTGATGTCACTCTGCTTTCCAGGAAGAAAGCCCGGGACGATGTCAATGCGAAGACGCACGACATGGGGCCGCTGGTCCCCGTCAAGGGGGGGAGCGACCTCATTCCGGGTAGTTCTCGCGATCGCGGATCAGCGCTGGCTGACGACGATGATTCATCGATCACTCTTGCCGGTGACAGCGGAATTCAACTTGCGGGCGACAGCGGAATCCGGTTGGCAAGTGATAGCGGAAACCGGTTGGGAAGCGATAGCGCAAGCCGGTTGGGTGGCGACAGTGGAATTCGACTCGATACTGAAAGTGGAATCCGGCTCGGTACCAGTAGCGGTATCCGGATCGATGGCGACAGCGGAATTCGGCTGGCCGATGACAGCGGCGTCGAACTAAGGCGACCGACCGACAGCGGAATTTCGCTGGAGGGTCCCGACAGTGATATCCGGTTGGCAGACAGCGGTATTAACTTTGGTGGCGACAGCGGAATCAATCTGATGGCCGATAGCAGCAGCAAGAAGCTGCGTGGCGGCAGCAGCAAGAAACTCAAAGGATCGGCTCAAGCGCAGGAAGACGACCTGGACATGACCTCGCCGATGCTTCTGTCAAGCCTCGACGAGGACGACGATCTCGGCCACACGTCTCCCCTGCTGGCCGCATCGAATATATCCGATCCCGAGATGTTCGATGGCAGCGATACTTCTGAAATGCAATCGCTAGGCGATTCGGGGCAGAACGTCGTGATGTTCGACGACGAAGATGAAGATTCAACTCCCGCTGCAAAGAAGCCGAGACAACGAACGGTCGAAGAGAGCATTTTCGAGATGGACGAAGCCGGAGACGAACTGGAAGTCTCTGACGACGATCTTAGCGGCGGCGAGCACGAAATCGACGACCTGGCCTTCGATGACGACGAGGATTCACAGGACGAAAGCTTTACAACAGGAACCAGCCAACTCGGGTACGGCACCGCTCAGAAATTTACGGTCGCACAGGAAGCTGAATGGAGTGCGGGATTCTTTTCCCTGCTGCTGGCGTCGGTGTGCGTGATGATTTTCGGATCGCTGATGTCGGCTGATATGCTGCGAACCGTTTGGGCAGACGGTTCGGCCGTCAACCATGGATTTGCAGGATTAATGGGCGGACTGTGGAAGTAGTCGACTGTGAATTTATATTACTCGCGGTCCAGATTGAGTCTTCGTTTGTGAGTCCGCTTCCGCGTTCGAAGCGGAACCGCCGTCACTGCGGCAGTTTCCAGGTGTCGCTGGATTTCTCAATGGCCTCAAACCAGACAACGCGGGGTATCATCGACTACGGCAGAAACCCCTTTTCACGCAATTCCTGGATGTTGTCCGGAACGCTTTGCATAATCCGTTCTGACGCATATCGCAGGACGGCGAACCCGGCCAAAGACGCAGGCGCTGTCAGGATGGCGACGCGGTCTTCGTCGTCGGAATCGAGTTGTTTGGTGACTTTGGCAATCAATTCTTCGACACTTTCGCTGACGACCCGCTTGTCGCCCGAATGATTCCGCAGCTTCAGATTCGAAAACGACGCTGTGCGAGCCATAACGAATTGCGCCAAGTCGTTATCTTCTGCGTCTTCGAAGAAATCCTGGAATTCGGGATGATCGCTGTCAGGAGTGATAATCATCGGGCGCGTGATTTTCACGTTCCCGCGAACAACGCTGATTGCCTGATCGTCTTTTGGCCCCGACAGGATCAGAAAGTAGGGCAAATCCGTTTCACCAAATGTGAACAGCGAATACCGCACTCCGCGAACGATTTTGACTGCGTCCCACGACGCCCGAAACCGGCGTTCGTTAGCAAAACCATCAAGCGGAAACACTCGGCCTCTCCTCAAACAATCCGGAAGCAATCAACTGGTGCCAGCTGGCCACAGTATGTGCAAACTGGTTACGATTTACATTGTAGCGACTTCATCATTGCAGGGAACGGTAATGCCTGCTATCGTTTTCCGTTCTGGTGACCGATTTTCATTTTGTTCAGGCAAATGCGACGGGAGTTTACGGCGAATGGGTGTCAAGAAGACTGGTAAAGGGCGACGGAAACTCGGTCGGAAAAAGCGAAAAATGCGAAGCAAGATTCGTCACCGCAAATAGTCAGGCGCGGGTATTTCCTGCGCTTCGACAGTGACTGCTTCAGGCTTGGAAGCACCTGAAAAAACAAAACGTAATCCCGGCCTGCAGCGTAACCCGTTTGGAATGAATGGCTTGCGTCGATTTATAATAAAACTGAGTCAGGCCGGTCTCACGGTTGATGCGTGTCATCGAGCTCGATAGAAGAAATCCCGAATCCGGGGACGAAGTTCGGTGATATCCCGTCCACAGTATTTGTATGACGGTGATATGCTGTACCTCGGACGGTTTGTTCGAGTGACCCATGAAATGAATTCAAAAGCCCGGCCTGTCAACAGGCCGGGTTTTTCGCACGATTGTCCCTGAATCGGATGACTCGACACCTCAGTTCGCTTGATGTGTTTCTGGTGACAATCGGTTCGCCTCGTCGACCGGAGACCGCTGAACATTGAGCGTTGACCGATTTCAAGCTACGCTTGAGACCGCTGCCAGCAAGAAATGTTTCTTCCCGCCGCCGAAAGCCCTGCCTTGATGCCCGACGTGGAACGACCTGCCGAACTCGCCCCCCTTCCCTCATTCGATTTCGATCCGCGAACGCGAGTCGTTTTCGGATCGGGTACGATTAATCGGCTGGGAGCCCTCGCGCAAGAAATGCACGGCACAAAAGTACTACTTGTCACTGATCCGGGGATCGAACGAGCAGGACATTCGGCGAGGGGAATCGAATCGCTGCGCGCAGCCGGCATTGATGTCGTCCTCTTTCAGGATGTCCAGCCAAACCCCACGACGGACGATGTCGATCACGGTCTTGCGATTGCCCGCGAGCGACAGATCGACCTGATTGTCGCCATCGGCGGGGGCAGTGCCATGGATTGTGCCAAGGGAATCAATTTCGTGCTGACAAATGGCGGGACGATGCGAGATTACCTGGGTGTCGGTAAAGCCACCAGGCCGATGCTTCCCCTGATCGCCGTGCCAACGACCGCAGGAACAGGAAGCGAAGCGCAATCGTTTGCGTTGATTGCGGATGCCAGGACGCACATGAAAATGGCGTGTGGCGATAAAAAAGCGGCGTGTCGAGTCGCGATTCTGGATCCCGACCTGACCATCAGCATGCCTGCCAGTGTGACTTCGGCCACGGGCATTGATGCCATCTCACATGCCCTCGAAAGCTATGTCACCACGCGACGAAACCCGATTTCGACGTTGTTTGCACGCCGGGCATGGCGATTATTATCGCAAGCCTTTCCGATTGTGACGACGAACATGCAAGAAGCGGTTGCGAATTCCACGACGCTTCAACCAAATAAAAAAAACGTTCACCCCTCGATGGCGTTTTCCGGTGATGCGACAACCGAACCCGCCATTCGTCCAGCGAACGGCTACGCCCTCCTGGCTGCCCGCGGAAACATGTTACTCGGCGCTCACCTCGCCGGAGCCGCTATCGAAAATTCGATGCTCGGAGCAACACACGCACTGGCGAACCCGCTCACCGCTCATTTCGGGATGACACACGGGTTGGCGATCGGCATCATGCTGCCGCACGTTGTCCGGTACAATGCATCAACCGTCGCCCCGCTCTACGGTCGTTTGGCTGCGGATGCGGGAATTTGTGAATTGAACGATCCAAACGCCGGAGAACAGATCGCCAGGTTTGTACTGCGGCTGACGGTCCAGGCAGGCCTGCCGACAAACCTTCGGGCGTGTGGGGTCGATCGATCGAAATTGTCCGAATTGTCGGTCGAAGCATCAAAACAATGGACAGGTACGTTTAACCCGCGTCCTGTCAACGCAGCAAGCCTGCAAGAATTGTATGAAGCCGCGTTTGATGGATGAAAGATTGATTGATCAGCCCGTTCAGCGACGAAAAAAAGCGGCTCGTTGACGAAAGACGGGTTTGCAGCCTGTCCGAAAAATGTGGTCTTGTCGGCACCGCGACAGGATCGCCGGATTGAAAAGTTGTGTTTGACAGGATCGAGGTCACATATGTCACACGAACGAGTTATGATATTCGATTGGTTCCGTCGTCCGGATTCCATGGGCC
>JANXOO010001515.1 GCA_025353525.1 Schlesneria sp.
CATACTCGTCGCTTGTGACTTTCCGCCGCGCGCCGCACACAACGAGTTACTTCCGCCCAGGTGGCAAGTAATCACCCGCAAGTCATCCCGCCCGAGCAACTGGGCCATCCGTGTATTCAGGTATCGGTGACTGGCACCGTGAAATCCCCATCGTTTGATCTCGAAGTCTTCGGACCATTCGTAGGGAATCGCATACAGCCGGTTTTCAGCAGGAATTGTGTCGTGAAACGCAGTCTCGAGCGCGGCGACGAGCGGAATCCGCGGGAACGCCGAACGCAACTGCCGCATCGCCTTCGCGTACATCGGATTGTGCGCCGGAGCGATGTCGGACAAGTCTTCCATTTTATTGAGCAGTGCATCATCGACGATTCGTACGCCACTGAGATTGCCGGCGAACACGGCTTTGAATCCGATTGCCGCGACCTCACCGACCGATTTCAGACAACCATGTACCGGATCTGTCAGTTGATCGAGACACATTCCGACGGCAGCGGCGTGATCGCCGACAGGCAGTGTTGACTCTTGACGCAGCCCGTTGATTTCGACGAAACAAGCGCTGGTCGCCTGGCCGATACGGTCGATCCCGCCACGAGCCAACTGGATTTCACTCGGCAAGTCATACAACCGGTACTTGAAGCTGGTTGAACCCAGATTCGCAACGAGTACTTTCATGGCAGCCTCCGTGGATCGCCCTTGTTGCCATCGTCGCTCTGCGAGTTGAGTCTTCCGAGGGCGACCTTCAATTGGCCTACAGCGTCGATCGCAAAACGAACTTGCGTTGGCCTGTGATGACATCGTCGCCGATCACAGGTGAATTGATTTCCGGACATTGTCAGATAAACGCTTCGAGAAGGCTTTTTTCGGGTCGAGCGATGATATGTGCGCTCACCAGTTCGCCAATCTTCGATGCGGCGGCGGAACCGGCATCAACCGCTGCGCGAACCGAACCGACATCGCCTCGAATCACAGTTGTGACGTAGGCACCACCAATTTGAATCTGCTTGACGAGCGTTACGTTCGCTGCCTTGAGCATCGCGTCGGCAGCTTCAATCTGCGCGACAAGCCCTTTTGTTTCGATAAGACCGATTGCTTCGTTCATGGAAGTCGTTCCATTCCAGGTTTTCGAGGATAGTGATGCCGACGCGGGGGGAATCGCGGCAGCGGTTGTCGTTGTTGATGTCGTTTTCGTTGCTGCAGTCGTCGTAGACTTCTTTTTTGCCGTTTTTATGGCAGCCACTCGTTTGGTCGGTCGGGCAACCGGTTTTGCGGGTGGAGTTCGCGGCGTCGACGACCGAGTCGCTGTCGCACGTTTGCGGCTCGCCGATTTCTTTGCCATGTTCGCCTCTCCGCCTGCCGGTTCAGGTCGACCGATCGACATACTTCGTCTCGCGGAAACCGGCTTCTGTCGATTGCGTCAGACGGCGCCGCGAGCAAATAAGGATCCTGTTTACGATGCGGAGCTCGAACCGGGTTTGGCCTTCGGAAGAATTGCAGCAAGTTCTTCGTGTGGACGTGGAATCACTTGCACGCTGACGACTTCACCAATTTTGCTGGCGGCGCTGGCACCGGCATCAATTGCGGCTTTGACGGCAGCAACGTCACCGACGACGAAGGCGGTGACAAGGCCACTGCCGACTTTTTCCCAGCCGACCATCTGGACGTTGGCCGATTTCAGCATCGCATCGACGCCTTCGATCAGGCAGACCAACCCCTTGCATTCCAACATTCCGAGTGCTTCCATCACTTTTGCCATTGTCTTGAACCTTCTATGTCAGAGAGAGAGAAACGAGTTGTTATTCGTTATTGAATGTCATCGAGACCACCTCGATGACAAATCGTCTTAATGCGTCTTGCACGCACAATCGTGCGGCTTGATCAGTTCCACCGATGTCGCCGCTTGCAGGTTAATCGCGTTCCCCTCGTCGGTGTCGAGGTGAACTTCGAGTTTCACTTTTGG
>JANXOO010000016.1 GCA_025353525.1 Schlesneria sp.
TGGATGTGCTGCTCGGTCGCCAGCCGGATGTCGGTCAGATTGATGCCGTCGTATGTATTGCGGATGCATCCAACCTTGAACGCAATCTTTACATTGTCAGTCAGGTCCTTGATCTGGGACTACCAACGGTCCTCGTACTGAACATGTGGGATGTCGCGATCGAACGCGGGATTACGATCGACACCGAGGAATTGGGACGACGGTTGGGAATCGACGTAGTCTCGTGCGAGGCGCATCGAAGAAAACAGATCGACCAGGTTCGATCGGCGCTTGTCGACGCTTGCCGGCTTCGTGAAGTGATTTCGCCCGGTCAGTCTCAGATATCCGCCTCAAATTCATCGCAAAACGCGACTCAGCAAGAGTATCGCACCGCCAACGACACTTCCCCACCTGGGCACCGCGATTCTGTTGATGAACGACCGCCTCTTTCAATCCGTCCGCAACTATTTCCGGCAGCGTTCCGGGAAGAAGCCCTTCGATTGCAGTCCGATTTTCAGCAACCGGGTCAGCAGCCTCTGCCACTTTATCTGATTGAACGTTTGCTGCTGGATGTTGGTGGCCAGCTTGAAGTCGAACTGACCAGGCCGCAACCCGAGATCCTGATCGCAACGCTGAAGCAATCGCGAGAGCGTTTGAATGGGGCTGGATGTCGCGTTCCAGGCATCGAGTCGAAAGTCCGCTATGGCTGGGCAAGGCAGATGCTCAGCGGCGTGATGACCGTTCCTGAGAAGCGACTCGCAAACTGGACGGATTGGCTGGACCGGCGGCTGACTCACAAGTTTTGGGGACTCGCGTTTTTCTGCCTGACAATGTTTCTCGTTTTCCAGTCAATTTCAACGGTCGCTCAACCGCTGATGAAGCTGTGCGAAGCGAGCCAGAAGTTCGCTGGCGAACTCGTCGGCAATCTGCTGCCATTCGGGCCGCTCCGCAGTTTGCTGGTCGACGGAGTGATCGCCGGAGTCGGCGGAATTCTCGTCTTTGTCCCTCAAATCTGTCTGCTGTTTTTGTTCATCGCTCTGCTCGAAGACTGCGGCTATATGGCACGTGCCGCGTTTTTGATGGACAAATTGATGACGAAAGTGGGACTGAGCGGCAAGTCGTTTGTGCCTCTGATGTCATCGTTTGCCTGTGCGATTCCCGGTATCATGGCGACGCGAACGATCGAAAACCGTCGCGACAGGATGGTCACAATCCTGGTCGCACCTCTGATGAGTTGTTCCGCGCGGGCTCCGGTCTATTGGCTGATGGTCGCCGCATTTTTCCCCAAGACCGCTTGGGCAGGGGGCTGGATTACACTGCATGCCCTGATGCTGTTCACGATGACCTTCTTCGGTGCCTTCGTCGCGATCCCGATTGCATGGCTCTTCAAGAAGACGCTGTTTAAAGGCGAGACCCCTCCGTTCGTAATGGAGCTTCCGTCGTACAAATGGCCGTCGCCACGCATCGTATTGCATCGCGTTTTCGATCGGGCCAGTGCCTTTGTACGTCGTGCCGGGACGCTCATTCTGGCAACCTCGATCCTGATCTGGTTCGCCAGCTACTTCCCTGGAAGCCACATCGAAGAGCAAAAGGTGTTGGAACGCATACGGCAAACCGAGGTCGAACTGGTGGATGAACTGGACCAAAAGGTAACGCTCGAAAAACAGAGCCACCAGCCCAATGCACCGCAGGCCGAAATCGACGCCCGAATCGCGGATGTCGAGCTGCGATTGAAACCGCTTCATGAACTTTTCCAGGAGCGAAACCATATCTCGGAGCGGTTGTTGACGGACAGTTATCTGGGCCGATTCGGCAAGCTGATCGAACCTGTCGTAAGACCACTCGGTTGGGACTGGCGGATCGGAGTGGGCGTTTTGGCGTCATTCCCGGCACGCGAAGTCGTCGTTGCGACACTTGGGACTATTTACAGCCTTGGCGGCGATGTTGACGAGCACAGCGAAGGATTGCAGTCGGCACTCCAGGCGGCGAAGTGGCCTGATGGTCGGCCTGTCTATTCGATTCCGGTTGCCATGTCGATCATGGTCTTTTTCGCGATGTGCGCCCAATGTGCCTCGACGTTGGTCGTAATTCGTCGCGAGACGAACCATTGGGGCTGGGCGGCATTCACGTTCGGCTACATGACAGCGCTGGCATATATCGGAGCGTGGATCGCGTTCACGCTGACCGCCTGGGCAACCGGCATATGATTAAGGGCAGATTTTGAAACTCAATCTCTTCGAACCTGCGCACTTGATTTGTCATTGAACCTGAAAAGATTGTCCCGGATTCGTTTTCTCAGAAATCTGTGGACTTTTGAAAACGTTCACCAAATTGCAGGAGCAACGGCAGAAGCACAAGGTTGACGGCAAGTCCTCCCGCAATCGCGACACTGACCATCACTCCGAAGTAGATCAGCGGCACGAAATGCGATGTCGCCAGAACCAGAAAACCCAGAATCAGTGCGATATTGGAATAGAGCAGCGGTTGACGGACCTCTGACTGCACATGCTGAAGGGCACCCTTGAAGTCGAGTCCCGATCGGCGGGCTCGCAAGTACGCCGACATGTAGAAAATGCTGTCGTGGATTGTCAGTCCCATCGTGTCACTCGAAATCATCGCCGTCCCGATATTGACCGGGATCGCAAGCCAGCCCATTCCCCCCAGTAGCAGAACGATCGGAATGAAATTGGGAACCAGCGAAACGATTCCCATCCAGACGCTGCGATAGGCAATCGACATGATTGTCACCAGCGCGATTGCTCCCAATATCAGGTCGGTCCATTGGTCGTGTAGCAGGCTTTCGATCAGAAACGTCAACAGAACGAACAGACCTGTCACTTTGGCCTCGGGAAACTCTGATCGGGCGATCTCGCCGACACAATCAATCAATTGTTGTTTCGTTTCCGAGGGCTGGCGTTCGAAAGATCGCAGCATGATTCGCATGCGGCCCGCGTCTGCGTTAAAAAGGCCCGGTATGAATTCGGGCTGGATTCGATTCAGATTTCTCGCTTTGGCTTCCAGTGTTCCCGAGAGCAAGTAAACATCCGGGATCAAATCGAGTCCATCCGTGATCGCAACGACTTTCGTCAGTGCCGATCCTTGATCAGTGCGAATTGCCCGCAATTTCATTGCCAACCGCCGAACTTTTTCCAGGTGGTTTTCGTCGAGTTCGCCGGGTGCCGGAAAATTGACTTCCCATGCGCCTGCGCCGCCGAGTTTCGATTCCAGAAAATCGAGTCCCCGGACAACGGGGCTGTCAGAACGGAAGTTCTTGCTGAAGTCAGTCTCGATATGCAATCGAAACAGTCCGAAAGTGCCCAGTACAACTGTCGCTCCACACGCTGCAAAAACTTGTCGCGGATGGCCGAGTACCCAATTGGCGAGCCCTTGCAGGGACGCATTGACCTGCCGTTCACCACGCGGAGCGGATAACTTGCCGCGTTCCAGGCCCAGCAAAAATCCGGCCGGCATTATCAGAATCATTGCGACCAGAACCAGCAGCGAGCCGATCACCATCGTCAGGCCGAACGAGCGAACCGGATGCAGATGGCTCGACAATTGGGCTCCGAAACCGGCCGCCGTTGTCAGGCAGACCCAGAAGATATCGGCCCCGATCACGCGCACGGTCTGACGAAACGCCGCCTCGCGATCGAGTTCTTCTCGCAGGTTTCGATAAAACAGCGACATGTAGACGACCGTCGAAACGCCAATAATTGTGACGAGCGATCCTAAAATCGAACTGACCATACTGAGTTGCATGCCGCTTTGAAACAGCACTGCTTTCGTCCAGACGATGGCGCATTGCACGATCACGAATGGCAGAATCACTGCGCGGAGGCTGCGTAAAAAAAAGAGGATGACCAATACCAGCAACCCCGATGCAGCCCACCCCATCCATTCGCCGTCTTCCTGCGCGTACCGGAACATATCGTGAACGAGAACCGGTTCTCCGACGACAAGTGTGGGCAAACGTTGTTCACTGGCAATACGATGAATTTCAGCAAGCGTCGCTGCACGAGTGACCGGCGACGTTTTGGCATCGATTAATCGCAACGCGATGGCCGTCGTTTGATCGTCAACCCCCAGCAAAATCCCCCGACTGAATTCGATCAGTTCCGGCCGCCGACTCTTGAAAAACGGAAGCCGGGTGATGTCGAGGACTTTGGTGAGGCTTTGAATGGTGTGGGGTTCGACTCCCGCGACCCCTTCCAGCCGGTCGGCCAGTCGCTCCACGCCAGTCAGTCCCTCGTCCGAAAACAAATCCGGATCGGTATAGGCAACGAAGATGAATTCATCACCGCCAAACCAGCTCTTTCCTTCGACGTATTCTTTAAATCGGACATTTTTGGCGGCATAGAGCGACTCGATCGACTGATCGAATGACAGACGTTGAGAGGGCCTGATCGCGACCACGGTGATGGCGATCGCAATAATCAGCAGCAGGCGATGACGAGTCGCAAGCAGGTTCACCAAACGATCAAAAGCCCCGAATGGCATAACGTTTTTCCAAAGTCCAGGCTCGGATTCGACAATGCCCCGATCGAAGGATTGGCTCCGATTGATGTTAATTGCAAGAAACTTGCGAGATCGACAGGACACGGAATACACGGCACGGGCTCAACCCGCAACCCTGACGCAGGGCGATTTCGCCGCCAGACGAAGGTTTCGCCATTCCGAAAGACATATCTTTCACCGCACTGCGAAATCAGTGTTTCTTTCGCAATCGATTTTTTCCGTCATTCTGAAAAAGGGGGACCCCGGCGCGCCGGGGGTCTTTCTGGTGCCTGTCCCCCTGGTAATCCCCTTTTTCACCGATCGGTATTTCATTTCCCGCCGGTCGCCTGACGATGTCGCGTTGCTTCAATTCGTTTTGATGGCTTGATACGATCTGGGATATCATCAATTCTCCAATTGGCAGGGGATATTGACGACTTCGTCGTACGACAATGAGGCAAGTGGCCAATTCAACGGCGAACAACTCTAATGCGAATTTGTTCGTCAAAGCAGGCTGAGGAAATCGGATATGACGGCGGCGAATCCTTTCGGTGCGGAATCTGTGCTCAAAACGAGTCACGGCGAGTTTACCTATTATTCCTTGCCGAAGCTGGCCGCAATGGGATTTGGACAGATCGATACACTGCCATTTTCCATGCGGGTGTTGCTCGAGGCCTGTCTGCGCAATGTCGACGGATTTCTCGTCACGGAAGACCACGTCAAACAGGTTGCCAATTGGGACGCTGCGAAGCCACAGCAGGTCGAAGTTCCGTTCATGGTCGGTCGGGTCGTATTGCAGGATTTTACTGGCGTACCTGCCGTTGTCGATCTGGCTGCTCTGCGCGATGCGATGATTCGTATGGGGGGCGATCCGACAAAGATCAACCCGCTCGTGCAATGTGACCTGGTGATCGATCACTCGGTTCAGGTCGACTATTTCGGTACGAGCGATTCGCTGCAAAAAAACGTTGACCTGGAATTCGAACGAAACCTGGAACGCTATCAGTTGCTGCGATGGGCTCAACAGGGCCTTAGCAATTTCCGTGTCGTACCGCCCGCCACGGGGATCGTGCATCAGGTCAATCTGGAATACCTCGCAAAAGGCGTGCTCACGAAAAATGGAGTCGCTTACCCGGACAGTCTGGTCGGAACTGACAGCCATACAACAATGATCAACGGTTTGGGAGTTGTCGGCTGGGGCGTCGGCGGGATCGAAGCCGAAGCGGTCATGCTGGGGCAACCGATTTACATGCTGATGCCGGAAGTTGTCGGGTTCAAACTGAGTGGAAAGCTTCCCGAAGGGACGACGGCGACCGATCTGGTGCTGATCGTCACCCAGATGCTTCGCAAGCACGGCGTCGTCAACAAGTTCGTCGAATTCTATGGTCCCGGTCTTGATGGCATGACGCTTCCCGATCGTGCGACGCTCGCCAATATGGCCCCTGAATATGGTGCGACAATGGGTTTCTTCCCGGTCGATGCCGAAACGCTGCGGTTCATGTCCCGCACGGGGCGAACGGCCGCAGAAGTGGAGCTGGTCGAACAGTATTACAAAGCGCAGGGGATGTTCCGCATGGCGAATTCTCCCGAACCCCGATTCACGTCGAAACTGGAACTCGATCTCTCGACCGTTGTCGCATCAATGGCAGGTCCAAAACGTCCTCAAGACCGTGTGTTACTCAGCGACATGAAATCAGCCTGGGTCAGGGAACGGAGCACCACCTTTGGGCACCCAACTGCTGCCGCCTCCGTAGCGATCAAAGGGACCAATTCAACAATTGGCGACGGAGCCGTCGTGATCGCGGCGATTACCAGTTGCACCAACACCAGCAATCCATCGGTGATGCTGGGCGCCGGACTGTTGGCTCGCAACGCTGTAGCCCGAGGATTAACCAGCAAGCCGTGGGTGAAGACCAGCCTGGCCCCTGGAAGTCGTGTCGTCACCGAATATCTGGCAAAATCAGGGCTGGACAAGCCGCTGAATCAATTGGGATTCAATACGGTCGGGTATGGTTGCACAACTTGCATCGGCAACAGCGGGCCGCTGCCCGAAAATGTGTCGCTAGCCGTCACCGATGGTGACCTGGTCGTCTCGGCAGTCCTGTCGGGCAATCGCAACTTTGAAGGCCGGATCAACCCGCAAGTGAAAGCCAACTACCTTGCGAGTCCCCCTCTGGTCGTCGCTTACGCTCTGGCCGGAACCACGGATATCGATTTGACAACCGAACCACTCGGCAAGGACACATCTGGCCGCGATGTCTACCTGAAAGAGATCTGGCCGACATCCAAAGAAATTGAAGCAACGATTGCCTCTTCGATCACGCCCGAGATGTTCACAACGGAATACGGCCACGCAGCGCTCGGACCCGTTGAATGGCAAAAAATTACTGGTGCCACAGGTCCTTTGTACCAGTGGGATGCCAAAAGCACGTATGTTCAGGAACCGCCGTTCTTCATCGACATGCCGAAAGAGCCCAGGCCGATACAGGGAATCAGCGGTGCCGTTTGCCTGCTATCGGTCGGCGATTCGGTCACCACCGACCACATCAGCCCTGCCGGGTCGATCAAATCGAGTTCTCCGGCGGGGACATTTCTGCAAGCGAACGGAGTCTCTCCGCTGGATTTCAACAGTTATGGTGCGCGGCGTGGAAACGATCGCGTGATGACGCGCGGCACGTTTGCCAATATCCGTTTACGCAATCTGCTCTGTCCCGGTACCGAAGGGGGTGTTTCCAAATACTTCCCGACCGGCGATCAGATGTCGGTTTACGACGCCGCAATGAAGTACAAGACCGACGGAACTCCGCTGGTAGTTCTCGCCGGAGCCGAATACGGGACGGGATCGTCGCGTGACTGGGCGGCCAAGGGTACGTTTTTGCTTGGTATCCGAGTCGTCATTGCGACGAGCTTTGAACGAATCCACCGATCAAACCTTGTCGGAATGGGCGTTTTGCCGCTGCAGTTTCGACCTGGCGAGAACCGCGAATTTCTGGGACTCGACGGCACCGAGACCTTCGACGTGCAACTCGACGACCGGCTGAAACCGCTGCAAGCCGTCGAAGTGATGGCCACCAAACCCGACGGAACGGCGATCCATTTCGTTGCCACGTGTCGCATCGACACACCTGTTGAAGTCGAATACTACCGACACGGTGGCATCCTGCACAAAGTGCTGAGGGACCTGGTCAAGGGTTAATCGCGAATGGACTGATGCGAACGTGCGAATTGCAGAGATTTTTCATTCGGTGCAGGGCGAAGGACTCTTCGCGGGGACACCGTCGGTGTTCGTGAGAACGACCGGATGCAATTTGAGATGCTGGTTTTGCGATACCCCTTACGCCTCGATTCGCCCCGAAGGTCCCCGCCGTGACTGGCGAAACGTACTGCACGAGGTCCTTGGACTCGAATGCGAGCACGTGGTGCTGACCGGCGGTGAACCGCTGCTTCAGCCCGAAGTCGTTAGTCTTTCGGTCGCGCTGCGCCGCGAGGGACGTTTCCTCACGATCGAGACAGCCGGCACAATTTTTCGACCGGTCGAAGCAGATCTGATGTCGATCAGCCCCAAGCGTTCGAATTCGTTGCCGCACGAAGTCAATCGCTGGCAACAGCGGCATGAGCGGGATCGCGATCGCCCCGATGTGATGGCCCAGCTTATGAAAGGCTCGGATTATCAGCTCAAGTTCGTCGTTGATTCGCCGGCCGACCTTGATGACATCATCGGTTATTTGAAGCAGTTTCCCGACGTTGGATCGGACAAGGTCTGGCTGATGCCTCAGGGAATCCGGCAGGCAGAACTCGAAGAAAAAGGCCGATGGCTTGGTCCGATCGCCAACGAGTTGGGCTATCAGTTCTGCCCTCGTCGGCAGATCGAACTGTTTGGAAACATTCGTGGAACATGATCAACGACATTTGTCAGAAACGTGTTTCTTGAGAAAAAATCGGGAATCTCTGAAAATCTTGAGAGAAACCGGATTGACAGACTTTGATGTTGCCGGTACATCTCGCCCGCCTTTCTCCAATTCCAGAAAACAATTCAAATCACTCGCCAGTCATTGACTGGAACCGCCAGCCGTTGTCATTGCGATTTGTCGCGATGCCTCGATCGGTTTCCTTCAATGACTGGCACCTCGGCCACGAACGTTCGTTCGTAGTCGAATGCCTTTCTGAATCTCCCAAAACAATTCGTTCCAATCGCAGACCTTCGTTCGACGAACGAGTCACCCGGCCATTTGGCTGAACTCCAACGTCAAACAATTCGTTTGCATCGAAGTCGCTCGTGACGCGGGTTTTCCCTTCGTTTCGATCGCCTTGGGTGCGTTCACATCTCTCGACCAGTTCCTTGCTGATCACGGTGCCATCATGAATCACTCCCATCCCGATGTTATACCCTTCCCGCAACGAACGACTGTCACTCCACCCGCTGCGGCGGTCGAGGCGGCACCGTCCATTCTGGTCGTCTCGTGCGATCCCGAAATGGCTCGGCGATTGTGCGAGGACAGCCAGACCCTGGGAATGGTTTGCCGGACGGTGTCGTCCGTCGAAGCGGCTCTCCAGTCCTTGCACACGCAATCGGCAGATATCTGTCTCGTCGGAACGCTGTCAACCGGCGAGACTGTCGCCGGGTTGACGAACCAGATTCAGCAAAAGGGATGGTCGACACAGGTGATCTGTGTGGTCTCCCAGGCCTCCGAAGACGGCCCTCAACTCTTTTCGAGTGCCACGGGGGTCGAACACCTTTCCGAGCCTTATTCGCCAACAAATTTCTCTCGCGTACTGACCGGGGCCAGCCAACGGTCACGGCTGCACGCCGAAAATCGCCGCTTGAAACGACAACTCAGCAATCGCAATCTTCGCGACATGGTCGGACACAGTCAGGCCATGCAAGGATTGCGTCAGCAGGTTCAGACGATTGCAGAACAAGCAGGTTGCGTCCATCTGAAAGGTGAACAGGGAACGGGGGTCGATCTGGTCGCACAGGCGATTCATGATTCCAGCCGTCGTGCTCATCGACCATTCGTAAAAGTTGACTGCAGCGTTCTGTCAGCAGAAACCCTGGAAGAGGAACTGTTCGGGCAACTCGAACAGGAATCCGGCGGCATCGCACGACACAAACCGGGTCGCCTGGAGCAGGCCGACGGCGGCACGCTGTTGCTCGACCAGGTTCAGTACATCGCGTTGCCCGTTCAGAAGCAGTTGGTCAGTCTGCTGCGAGAACAACGCTTCGAACATCCGGAAACGCACGAACGGGTTCGCTTCGATGTCCGATTCATTTTCGGTTCGCACGTGGATCTGGAATCACAGGTTGATCGGGGACTGTTCCGACGCGATCTGCACGAAGAAATCTCGGCGTCGGCGATCGAATTACCGACACTCCGCTCGCGTAAAGAAGACATTGGCTCGTTGACCGAGCACTTCCTGCGACGGGTCGCTGGTCGCGAAGGAAAACCGCCCCGTTCGATCATGATCGAAGCACTGCACGTTTTGCAGAGTTACGACTGGCCGGGCAATGTGCGAGAACTCGAAAACTTGATCGAACGCGCCTGTGCGCTCGACTGGGGTTCAAAACTGACTGCGGCAATGATCGAGCCGTGGATGTCCAGGGAATGTACCGAGGAAGAAGCCGATGCACTTCCCGGTATGACGTTGGCCGAAATGGAACGCAAACTGATCGAAGCCACATTCAACCGGTTTGCCGGCAATCGGGAAAAAACGGCAAAAGCGCTTCAAATCGGGATTCGTACACTGTCCGGAAAACTTCGCGAATACGGTTATCCACCACGTGGCGGGCCAGGTTCAAACATCAAAGCGTGGTCTCCGGAAGAAGTACCGACTCCGACGATCGCCGTTACACCTGCGATCAACGGCGATGCCGAACCCGATCAATTTGAACGTCGTGCTGCCTAGCGAGAACTCGCCAGACGGTAGAGACATCGAAAAATCCACAACCGATTTGTGCGGTTGAAACGTAAAAAACACGTATCCCTTCGTTCCGGTTTTTGGGAGAGAGCCGGCTCGAGGGGATTGTGTTTTCTTTGTGTGATTTTTCCATTCAGGGACGCCACTCGCAATGTGGCAGTGCCGGAAACCGAGCTTAACGCCTGACACCTCCGGGGTGATCCCGAATCAAAAACGATCACTTTCAACTTCGTGCGAGTTCCGGTGACTGCAATTGGCCGACGAGCTCTTCGAGTCGTGACAGGCTGCTCTCAATCGACGCCGTATCAACTGCTCGAATACTGTCCTCCAGCGATCGGGCAGGCTCGGTCAAAACCGGGAAACCCGCCATTCCGCCAGTTCCTTTCATCCAATGCGCCAGCTTTGCCATTCGCTCCAGATTGTTGTCGTACCTGGCCTGACGCAACTCGCCCATTTTCTTGCGGGCTGTTTCAATGAATTCACAAACGAGTTCCGCAAACGGAGCCTGTTCGATCGGGAGTTCAGATATCAACATGGAACGAGGTTCCTTCGATGGACTTACCGACTCGTCGACCAAACTCGACGGATTGCCGGAAATTAACGTGGACAACCTTGCCAGTAACACGTCCTGGCGAATCGGTTTCGTTAAATAGTCG
>JANXOO010000038.1 GCA_025353525.1 Schlesneria sp.
GTCAAAGTCGTGTGGTTTGATCAACCACGCATCCACTGACACACCACCGCCAATATCCAACGAAAGGAATTCCGTGGGATGAGCGATCAGTGGTGTTATTCTTTCTCGAATTGCTGAATTGTCCTCCAGCACTTTGACAACACGGTGTCCCGACAGTTCGATCAATGCAACGACGGGTGGTGTATCCAGAGTCGAAAATGTGTGAAAGGCCCATTGGGAATCGGGTGAAAATCTGTAATCGTGGGTTCCGCGCTGTTCCCCGGGGGTAATGCACTCCAGGGTTCCCGAACCATCGAGCGGAACGCGATACAAGTACTTCTGCGTACCGTTGTCGGGTGACGCATAGAAGTAATACCAGCCACCCTTTTCATCGACGGTCGCCCGATCAATGATGTCGTAATTGCCCGGCGTTAGCAGTGCCAGTTCTTTCCCTTCTCGCGAATACAGAAATGCGTGCCGCCAACCATCTTTCTCGGTAACAACGACAAAGGCTTCTCCGTTACGAACCCACGTCAGGCCCGCGTTCTTGCCCTGCGCTGAAACCGCCCATGCGGCATTGGTTTCGCTGTAAATGGTCTTTGTTTTTCCGTCGACAGTTGCCAGAACGAATTCTCGCGTGTCACGAAAGCGGGTCATCGTTTCCACGAGTAATTCAGTCGAGTTGCCTGCCCATTCAACCTGCCCCAGGTAAAACCCCTCTGCGGGTTGCTCAATTGGGAGCCATTTCGCTTTTTTCTCAACGATATCAACAATCCCGACGCGCAGCGTTTCAATCTTTTCTCCGACTCTTGCAAATCGGTCCTGCCTGACACCGGGGTAAGACGGATCCTCGGGTACCAGCACCTGTCGTCGCCTGACGTCCGTCGAGTCATCCTCTATGAACGCCACATGTGCACCGTCAGGACTCCACGCGAAACCGTGAAACGAGACATCTCGCTCGGGTAATGTCTGTGTCACTTGAGTGGATTCGCCGTTTGAGAGATCGCGCAGGAACAAGTTGCGATCATTGACCAC
Organism: Schlesneria sp.; assembly: GCA_025353525.1. Taxonomy (GTDB): domain Bacteria; phylum Planctomycetota; class Planctomycetia; order Planctomycetales; family Planctomycetaceae; genus Schlesneria. Next base: position 1,015 of record JANXOO010000038.1, read on the forward strand.
TAAAATCCGTTTCCCGTCAGGCGAAACTGACGACTGACGAGCATTCCGGGATTTTTTCTGTGTCACGTCGCTGATGCGTTCCCCTGTGCGGACATCGTAACTGACATCGGTTCGTTTACCGGTTTTCGGATCGCGCTCCTGCATCCTGTATCCTGAACTGTCCGAAAACCACTCCGCAGAAACCTCGGCGGGCCGAAACTCATGGCGTTCATAAATCGACCGAATCCGTGGCTCGACCTCTGCGAGGATGCGTTTTGTGTCGTCCGCCGGAGAGGCTGCCTGGGACGTGAGAATCATTGAAGGGAACACGAGCAAACACCAGATGGCAACAACGGAGAAGGCGTGAGATTCAAAAGAGGAGCCTCCGCCGCGAACAGTCGAACCGTCGCCTGGGTATTCGGACTCATTCATGATGTCATTCCTCATAACTCGCGGTGAGCAGGATCTTGACCGGTCGCAGCTTGCCCACACGATCACTTCCCGTATGATCGGCCTGCCCAGTTGTTCCACCACGTCTGAAAGAGGCTCAGTTGAGTCTTCGAAAAGGCCTGTTGACTTGGCGAGAGTCGATCTTCCTTGTTGAAGTGCAACTCGTACTTGTTGTTGCCGAGTAGTACGAGCAAATGCTTGTAATACAGCACGAGATCAGGCCCTTCGTCGAATCGCGACAACTCGGCGAGGGCATCCTCGAGTTCCCGAGCCAACCGTCTGGCCTCGACATTGCCCGCTG
>JANXOO010000065.1 GCA_025353525.1 Schlesneria sp.
CCTTGGGGCGACCCCAAAAATCGCGATAAACCTTCGACAAATTTCGAATCTCGATAACGGCCTCGGACTGGCTCATGCAAGCTCCCGAACTATCTGGCGAAACAGCGTAACCTGAAAAATGAAGACCACTCAGCGGTCGATGTACGCCGAAACAGGTGCTGACGTTTGCCAACACTCAAAAAATTCCGGAAATCGGAACTGAGCGGATATTCGATATGGTAAGAACGACGTCTGCCGTTGACAAGCAGTAACTGTTCTTACGCGAATGGCATCGCAAAATGTTTGAAAATCGCCCCTACAACTTGTTCGCACCGAACAGAATCACTTCGGGCTTCGAAAAACGGCTTTAAAATAGTAGCGGCGCAGTTGCGGTCAGCCGGTGCAATCGGCAAAATCGATTTGTTCTTTCGGGAGCAGTTTGTGAACGGCTTTTCAATCCAGCAGGTGGTACGTTATCGATTTGCGGCTGCCGCACAACTGCTGCCGCCTGCCATTGTCGTTTTTTCCAAACGAGTCGCGGTTTTCTTCCTGATCGCGATTTCCCCACTCAGGCGACAAGCTGGAATGCAAGTACTTCTTGCGGAAAAAGCGGCAAACGCGCCCGAAGGACCTAAAGCCAGTCCCCGTTTTCTCGCCCGTATCTTTGTTACTGCCGGTTACCTTATTATCGGCCCCCTTGCGGCCCTTGCCGCTGATCCCCTCTCAGGCGACAAGCTGGACAGTGCTGCGCAGGGGAGTCGCATTTCGCTGAAGCTGACTCATCACGAGCCAGCAATCCGGAGCCTGGAACTCATTCGAACGTCGGTTGCCAGAGGCGATTACGCGGGAGTCTGGCAACTGATCGAGCAAATGCTTGCCGAGCCGGACTCGTTCGTTCCCGCCGGGGAATCGTCCGAAGCATCGACTCGTGAAGAGATCCGGCGACTCTTGCAAAACATGCCCGCAGAACAGCGGCAGAGACTCAACGAACAGCGAGTGTCCGTTGCTCGAAATGCCTGGGAACATACCCGATACGGTTCAATGAGTGATGTCGTCGCCTTTGTTCAGCAATATGGCGATCTGCCGACCGCAGTCGACGGGTGGTGGTGGATCGCCAGTCAGGCACTGGACCGCGGACAAATCGGTCATGCGACTGCCGCTTTTTCGCGTTTGGCCGAACACCCCAGGGCAAGTCGTCGACAACGAGCCATGGCGTTGGCGGCGATCGTGGAAATCCTCAGCACGTCCGATCGAAAATCCGAAGCGCAGGCGTCACTACGTCAGTTGCTGCAACTCGACCGCGAAATTGCGATCGGTATCGGCGGACGTGCCGTGTCGCTTGGAAAATGGCTCGACGCACAACCGGCCGATTTCCCTAAGGCAAAATCGGGCGAAACATTGACACCGGCTTCGTCTGCCAGCGTCGGGCGAATGCTTCCCGTAGCGGTTCCGGAATGGACTGCGGAATTCAAGGTGACTCTTCGAGACGGAATCGAGTTACTCGAACAACGACAGCGGGAACAGGGGATCAGACCCGTTCCGATCGTAAGTCCTCTGGTCGTCGACCAACGCGTGATCGTTCGGACATTGGAAGAGATTCGGGCATTCGACCTGGAGAGCGGGGCGCCGTTGTGGAAAATTCCGAATTTGGAATTCCAGAAAATCGATCCGACATCGTTGGCGGGAAACGTTAATCAGACCGCTATCGCGACCGGGTGGGCTCAGCGGCGGACCGCAGCAGATTCAAATTTCGGCTCGATGTCGACGGACGAACGACATCTGTTTTTCATTCAGGAGCCGAACCGGCAGGGTGAATTGCTGAACGGCCGCGACCGACAGCGAGGGATTCTGAGGACCGGGTCACCTTCCAACAAACTGTGTTGCTATTCGCTTGAAACCGGAGAACCGGTCTGGGAAACAGACCATCTTTCAGAAACAGACGGTGGCGAGAAGTATCAGGTTTTCTTTTTCGGCGGGTTTGTTTTGCTGGACAATTGCCTGTACATCGTTGCTCAGCGTGGATCCGACGTATCTTTGGCAGTACTGGATACGGCGAACGGTCGACCGATCTGGTCGCTCGATCTTGGTAGCACCACATTGCCGATCAACAATGATTTGCAACGATCACGGGTCGCGTGCCCGATTGTGATCGATGGTGACACGCTGGTCTGCTCAACATCAGCCGGGACAGTCGTGGCCATCGATCCCATTCTGCGGGGACTCAAATGGGCTTATCGGTTCCCTGCGACAACCGTCTCGGAAGGAGATCTCACACAACCTCCCAATCAGTCGGAAAGTGCGCTGAATCACGAAATCTGGTGGAAGTCCTGGCGAACACCGTTTGCAGCAGTATGCAAACATCCCGATCAGGGTGTCGATAAAACCGGTGTCGACAGAACGAACGTCGACAATACGTCAGGACGTTTGAACGGAGCATCGGGCAGTTCCCCGATTCTCGTTTTCGCGTCGCCCGAGAACGACCAGTTGCACGCGATCAGAATGACAAGCGGCGAACGTTTGTGGAGTGCTCCTCGAAACCTGGGTCTGTTCGTAGCAGGAATCGACAACGGAGCGGTTGTGGTGGTCGAAGGGGACTTTGTACGAGCCCACGATCTTGTGACCGGACATCAACTCTGGCGAACGGCAACTGGTGAAATCGGCGGTCCCGGGATTTGTCACGACTCGACACTGGTCATTCCCTTGCGTGCCGGCGGGATGATCCTGCTCGACATCAAAACCGGCCAAGTCGTTTCGGAGCCGCAATCCGCCGACTTTCCGCTTGGAGTTCTTGCTGCGACAGCGCACGGTTGGATTGCGTACAACCGGCAGACCCTGATGCTGCTGCCACGGGTCGAGGAATTGCGTGAGTATCTCAAACGGGAATTACTCCGCGATCCCTCCAGCGAACCTCTGAAAGTTCGCACCGCCCGATTGGACTTGCAGTCGGGTGACACGAAGTCCGCTCGCGACCGGCTGGAAGGATTGCAGTCGCCACCCGCTCGCGAAATTCGGCGCCAGGTTCTGATCGCCGCTCTCGCACGAGGCGAAGTCGAACGACTGGGACTGACCCGGACCATTGTGGCCGACCAGTTGGCCGGATTGTCCGAGTCTGCCGAACACAAGATTGAAGCGGCGGCTGCGACAGGGACTTCGGCACTCGCGGATAACGACTTGTTGCTGACAGTTCGGGCGTCGCTCGACGGACTGACCGCCGATTCCGATCAGCCCGATTCGCAAGTGAAACGCTCGTCCGCCGGTGTTCGCAAGGATCGGGTTCTGCTGGGATTGATCGACGAAGCGTTTCGACGAGCGAATCCTGGCGACATCAGTCGACTCGACGAACTCTTTCAAAGTCGCGTCCGCGAGGCACGAAACAGCCGTGACAAATTTGCCCTGCAGCGATTGAGCCAACAGTGGCGGGGACTGGAATGGGGGCGGCGGCTGATTGTTTCCGACGAAGACAAACTGCTGCGAAAGCGGTCCCCGGTCGAAGCGGAGTTTCGGCTGCTCGATGCAGCAAGTTCAAATGACCAGACGGTTGCCGTACGCGCCATGGAGCAGTTGGCCCGACGATTTGAAAAGTCGGGGTCACAGGACGACGCACGCGCGATACGACAACGCATTCTTCGCGAGATCCCCTCGGCAAAATTTCCGGACGGGCAGACTGAATTGACGCGAATCGAGGCCGATGTGGCGCTGCGGGAATCGGTATTCGGTCACCCAAAGCCGGCCTGGCCAGAAAATGAACCCTGGATCGAGCGGCGAAACGACCGGAACTGGCAGATTTTCAGCCCGATTATTCCGGTCCATGCAGATCCGGGAAGTTTGTGCGAACGACTGGATATCTGCGTCCATCGAACCGGTTCTGATATCGTGTTTCGCGGTGAATCTTTCTTCCAGTGCGGTCAGGACGAAGACGCGGAACGTCGATTCCCGCTCCCGAAAACACAGTCCGTCTATCGCGAGGCGACGGGCTACCTGCTTCGGGAAGGCTGGGCGGTCGGCCGAATCGTCGTTTTGCAAATCGGCAGCGAGTTATTTGCGATCGCTCCACTGGACGAGCAAGGCGAACCGAATTCAAAGTTCCAGTGGGCGAATCCGATCGATTTGAAATTGCCGCTTGTCGAATCGAAAGTCGTGCCCGGTCGACTGGGTCAACAAGACGAACAGCACGTCCTGGTTGACGAAACGGATCGACCGTTGGCCCGAATCGGGCCAGTGCGGGCCGGATACCTTTGTTATCAAAAGGGGACCAGACTGGTCGCCGTCGACACAGAAACAGGTCGGGAACTTTGGCAGCGATTTGATCTTCCCGACGATGCCACCGTTCTGGGTGACGATCAATACGTGTTTCTCTGGAGAGACTCGAATTCCCTGGAAATCCTGAGTGTCCTCGACGGTCGCAAACTCGACAATGGCGTCTGGTTCGCATCTCCCAAATCGATGATCCACCATCGTGGTTCGCTCGTCTGGACAGAAACTCTTGCAGACAAAATGAAGCTCGAACTTCACGATTTGCGAACAGGACAATTGATCTGGTCGCGATCTGAACCGGCGGATTCGCTGGTAAAAGTCATCGACCCGGAAACGCTGTCGATCGTGACCGGGGATGGAAAGTTGCATCTTCTTGCCGCACGTACCGGGTCTGCTCTGTGCGAGCCGATCGCGGTCGATTCGACCAACGCGGTCGAAATTGTGGCCTGGCACGATCCCGAACGGTGGTATATCGCCGTTTCGCGTGAGGTTAAAGACCTTTCAATCTTGAAGCAGGCACCGCAATCGTACCATTCGTATCGGCTTAAATTCATTAACGGCTCGCTTTATGCAGTCGATCGGCATGCTCCGCGTCTGTTGTGGAGCAGGGAATTCAAAAACGAGGCGATGGCACTCGACCAGTCGAGTACTGCGCCAATACTGGTGCAACTCTGGAATCGATCATCGACAAAGAACCGAGGGGGTCACGAGGCGATGCTTCGCGTGATTGATAAACGGACCGGGAAGTCACTGATCGAAAAACAAAGCGTCGAGATTTTGCCATATTGGGCATTGAATCCTGATCCGCAACAGGCCATTGTAGAATTAAAGCTGACGCGCGAGACCTACCGGTTTTCGTACTTGCCGGAAATACCTGCTGACGCCGTCGAAGCAATCCGGAGTGCCGACAACATCGAGGTCCCTTGATGACGCGAGCCGATGAATGTGTTGTGTACTGGAGTGAGAATGTCGCGTTGAGGCGATTCATGATCGTTTCAAGCGTGTTGCTGATCTGGATCGCTTGCGATCTGGGGTTGCATGCCGCCTCGCATCAAGGCGGACTCGAGTTCGATCAATGGATGCAGCTCGAGAAATCGACCGGGGTGCCGATTGCGAGAACTCTGCACGAATGGTTGCCGGCCGGTGCATGGCGGATTCACGTTTATACGGCCTACCTGCTTCCTGCCTTTGGATTGCTCGCTCTTGTGTTGCTCGATCGGCTCGTTCATCAAGGGAAAACGCAGCTTCCGCGAGGAATCACGCTTTGCGGTGGTGCATTCATCGTTGGCGGAGCCGTTCTGGATATGGCTGTCACAGTGGCACATAGCCCCGATCTGGAAATGGAAGGGAATCCCTACGTACGAATCCTGCTCGATTCACAGCACTCTTTGCCATTCGTCTATCTGCACTCGCTATTTACCCAATCACTTTACATTACGCTGTTTTGCGGGGTCTGGATCGGCTTTTTGAGGCATCGTCAAATCATCGTGGATACGATCACGTCGGCGTCACCCCGGTCGTCGCTCGATTTTTTGAAAGCGGCAACAGGGGGATCGCATTTGACTGTCCGGCAATGGCTCTTTCCAATTCGACCGTCCGAGGCGCCGTTGCTTTATCACTACGTCTGGCTGGTTGCGATTCCCGTGGTTTTCGGCATCAGCCTGTTTCGCTGGTATGCAGCGATGGAATGGGTGGGACTTGTCGAAGCCGAAGGATGGACGCGATTTTATGTAGTGCTTCACGGTGTCTTCAGCACTCTGGTGCTGTACCTGATGGCATTGTGGCGTCTGAGTCATGGGTTGGCTGACGACGCCCAACGTCACTGGAGTTCAGGCATGAGCCTGTCGTCCGGGAGCCTGATCCACGGAATCGCCGACGACATCCAACGCGATGAGTAAACAGCGGCAGAACGGTGCAAGTGACGCAAAGTGCTGCGGTTTTTGCGAGAAATGACCTTGGTGTGGAATTGATATGGAATTGTCGGTCTTACAATCGCGGTGATCCTCACTGCCCCAATCACGATACTTTCCCGTCGATCCCTTGATCTTTCGCTCAAAACAAGAAATGATTTCCAAAAACCGATGCACACGGCATGAAGAGTGCGTAAAACTGATCATTCGATTCGCTACGGTTTTGAATCACATTTCAGATTATTCCAACTGATTTATTCGGTGCCTTTACATCCCGTGCGTTCCATAAAAGGGGCTTCTCGTTCCGGCAGTTGTACGTTCATCCCAGGCGCACGGAACTCCTGCAAAAGCTGGTCTTTTGCAGGAGTTTTTTTTATCGGTCGACCAGCAGTCAACGGAATGACATCCGCTCAGATCGCGTTCGGAATAATTGTTTCGAAGTTCGATCCTGGCCATTAAACAATGACCTCTGAAACCGGTACTTCATATAATGAAGAATGCCGCACGGAATGGCCGTGCGGCATCGAATGAACCGGATTTTATGTCGGGATTATCGACCGAAAAACATCTGGCGGAGCGCCGCGTTCTTGCGTCGTTCCATGTCCACCAGTCGGCTGACCGGACCCTGCTGGCCCTGACCGACCGAAACCTGGCGGACTCGTCGTGTGTTCGCCTGGGCTTCCAATCCGGTCAGAGTCACTCCTGCAATCGCTGCCAGAATCAAAAGTTTCCGCATAGATTTCCTTCACGTAAACGGACACGGAGCTGGAGAACTCGGGAAAATTTGAAACGGATACTTCTCGCGGCTATCAATGAACCAATCGACCAAAGGGGTCTTACGCCGGGCGCACCGGGATGCATCTCAATCCCGGTCGCTTCGAACGAAGTCCACTTTAGATCAAACGACTCGTTTCAGGCCGTGCGAAGTAAAGGCGGTGTGACGCGGTTGCATTGCTGCAATCCCGCCTGTTCCTTTTTTTCCTCAAAACTGTCATCGACATTCCAAAACCCGACGGTACGTCGGAACTGGCGGCTTTCGGCAATTGTTGCCGAAGTTCGTTGCGCCGAGACCTGCCGGTTCGATCTCGAAGACTGTTACGATCAGCGAAGAAATGGCGACGATGCCGGGAAGACCTGGCCTGATGAAAACTCCAGAGCCTGTTGGAATACGTGTTGCGCCGTCGCAGCGGAAGCCGCCTGACAGGATTAACGAGAGCAAGTGAAAAGCCGCTGTGTCGGCAAGGATTCAAATTCAAAAGGGATTCACCACAGGCACAGAGAAGGCAAAGGCGGAGTTTTGTTTCTTCCAAAAATGCCGGATGTGGATGTGGGAATCAGAAAAATCGGCTTGCTATGTTAACTCCCGATGCGGCTCCGTTCCCGGTCTGCTCGTTCTCTCTCTTCTCCTTCTTTCTCGGTGCCTCGGTGTCTCTGTGGTGAACTTCTTCTCGTCACTGGACAGTAAGGCGACCGGCGTCCTGTTGAATGTTATCCTGTGACGATGAAATGACGTTCCGTTGAGCGAACGATTACCGGATGCCGGGCCGCCGATTCCAAGCGAGGTATTGAATTGAGTGAACAAGTTTCTACCGAACCGTCGAAACCCGATGCGGCGCGGGCCGATGTCGGACTCGTTTGTGCTCTGCCACTGGAAATCGCCGATTTTCTCGGTCGCTGCTCGAAAATGAAGACGTATTCGGGTGGTCGATTCACGTTTCGGGGAGGGATCTACAAAGACATCCGTGTCGCGGTTGTGGAATCGGGACCCGGTCGGGATCGGGCTCGCCGCGCCACTGAGGCACTACTCGATGCACATTCACCGCGCTGGGTCATTTCAACCGGGTTCTGTGGCGGGCTTGTCAAGGAAGTGAAGGTGGGTCAGATCGTCGTTTCCAATG
>JANXOO010000069.1 GCA_025353525.1 Schlesneria sp.
CTGCTGAACGCACCGAACACGAACGATTGCGTCGAGGTCTTGATCTGATCCAGATCGTTGTACGTCGCCGCCCACGACGATAACGTCACGTTCGTTCCGTTGGGGTCGAGCTTGTCGACAATCGAAATCGGGTTCCCCGCCGCGTCTTTGACCGTCGTGATCGCTCGCAGCACGGTCAACGTCGTCGGTGCCAGCCACCGCTCGACGGTCGTGTTGGTGGTCGAGGGTTCCATCAAAGGGGCGATTCGATCTCTCGACAGCCGACTCCTCTGATTCGGAGGAGCCGGTGTCTGATCGAGGAAGACTTCCGGCTTCTGACGAACGGCGATCGCAGTTTACGTCGTTTTCTCACGAACATCGGGTTGCCAGACCCCGCCAACCTCGGTCTGACGCAGTTCGACGATTCGTCAGAAATCGCCAACAGAGACTCCTTCGGCGATGGTCGCAAGTTGAGTTCGTACGTTGTCATCAATGTTTTCGGAAATGAATCTGACGGCACCATCGACGAGTACGATATGGCAACCTCCCGAATGCAAACTTCCGGGAGACATCCAGCCCGCCAACGTGCCAACCCTGGTTTCCTGAAATGGATTTGTGGATGAGGGACAGCACCGCCAGTAGTTGATTGTTGGCGACAAGACGCTTGACAAGTCGACGCCAACGCCACCAGTCTTCCCGTACCCCCAGGTCTGGCCAGCGTAGAAGTGAACTTCCAGTGTTGTCTCGACAAGCATTGCTGTATTGCTGGTTCCGTCGGTGACATCGCGAAACGTCGAATTGGAATCATTGCCGAACAAACGCCGCGTATTGGCAGGGTGTTTCCACCAGGGGAGATCCCAAAGATTTACAAATGCCGAGAAGTCATAACACGTTTTGGCACCCCCGATGCCCGCAGCGTTACTGACATCCGAAATCCCGTAAAGTACACTTTTTTCTCTTGGTGAGCCGGGGTCTGACGGGCAAATAAAGATCGGAAGAACTTTGCTAACGACAAGGTTGTTTCCGTTGCTTTCGGGAGTTCCCTGAAGAATTCCGGGAGGAGGCCCACCACCGGTGACGCTACTCCCGGTGGCCGTATTGGGATCGAATTGGTTGTAGAGGGGCCCCTGATCGAAATAGGGCAACAGCATCAGCCAGCCGCGATGATTCTTGAAGTAGGGGGCGTTAAACGAGCGACAAAACCCGTTAGCGGCGGTTGAGTACGGGAAGAGATTGCAGGAGTCGTGGTAGTTATGCAAAGCGAGCCCCAACTGCTTGAGGTTATTTTTACATTGAACACGCCGAGCCGCTTCGCGAGCCTGCTGAACCGCTGGCAACAGCAGAGCGATCAGAACCGCAATGATCGCGATCACCACCAGCAATTCGATCAGCGTAAAACCTCGATGAACGTTTTTTGCAATTGACATTCTGGCGTCCTTCAAAAAGAAACGAGAAAGAAGGTTCACTATTTGCGAATGCAAATTTATTGAGTCGATGGACAACCAAATTATGAACTCTCGGAAGAGGTCGTAAAGACGATTCCCATCATCGACTGCCGAGAACGACTCGGCGGAATCTTGCGGTACTACTACCGCCGAGCCGCTTGACCGACAAATGATCATTGTTCTATCGAAACGTCGTCGACGCATTCCCCTGACCAATGCGACAGCACCCGTCCGCGCCGACACCGAAATTCAGATCAAAAATCGAGTTTTTCATTTCGGTCCTCGGCGGGCTTCGCCCGCAAAAGGCCGACTTTTTCATTCAATTCGCCAACCAAACTTCGTCATTTGCAGCTTTTTGAACGCGACGGAATATTTTGACCACACGGCATCACGACATTGATCGCCGCTTCTGATGTGCTCGAGCGACACGCCAGATTCCGAAAACATTTGTTCGAGAAATCCAAAATATGGACCCCTGCCGACCGGGTTTTCAACCAAAACTGCCGCCGCCCACAGGGGGGTGGATTAAACTCTTACGTATAGCACTGTGCCAAAAAAGTAGAATGTCCCCTTTGTTTTTCCTGTTTCAAAAAAGGCGAGATCCCAATCAACAATCCGTACTCGTCAGCTTGATGCGGGCTTGGACAATGACTCGTAACCCGAGATGACGTCGAACAGTTCCTCGTCGATCGACGATTGACGCAGACGCCGGAACGTTTGATTCAGATCGTCGACAAGTTCATCAATGTTCTTCTCCGCGCGCTGCATGGCGGCCAGACGGCTGGTGTTTTCACTGGCCAGCGATTCCGCGCAGCACTTAAAGAGTGACACAAATAGATATTCGGACACGAGCGCCCGTAAAGCCTGTTCTTTATCACCGATGACTTCAGGCAGATTCTTCGTGGGCCAGGTAAAATGAGCCAGTTTCAAACTGGTTGTTTGATCGAGTGGTAACAAACATTGACTGACGGGTTCATAGGCTGCACCGGCCAGGGGACGGTTATGAAAGAGATACAGTGAATCGACCTCGCCATGGGCATGATTCGCCTGAGTCTCCACAAGAATCTGCGATACCAGGCGTGAGATCGAATTGACCGCAGCAGGAACAGAGAATACTCCGACGGGTGGGTGCCCCGCATCCGTCAATCGGGCCTGGATCCGTTCGCCAACGGCCCAGATCTGCGTATCGCCGGGCAGCGAATCAAGAACTTCGATAGCGAGGTCGGCCACCAGATCATTGAATTGACCGACCAGCCCCTGGTCTGATCCGAAGACAATCGCATTCACCGTCTTTGTGGCGGGTTGTGCCTGCTCGTCAGGTTCGACAATCGACTTTCCCCGGTTTCTCAAGCAGACAGCAAGCCCCATTTCGACGGTCCGGAAGTAATCCGAAAGCGCCAGCATCGACCGTTCATATTGTCCGACGCTCGCCGCCGCCAAGGCCTTCATGGAGCGTACGACAGATTCCAGGTCGCCCGCACCACTGATTTTCCGCCGTAAACTCTCCAGCGTATCGCTCATGGCTTCCCCTTGGTTGCAGGAGGGGGCTCTTGCTGGAGCGGTTTCGCGGCAGCGGCAATGATCTTCAGTATCGCCGCGCGGTCCTCGTCGCTCAGCTTGTCGTTGGAGGACAATCGCTGGCGAATTTCAACCGGGATCTCTTCCGTTACTTTTCTGATCGCCAGTTCCACGTCGTGAATCTTACTGACTGGCACTGAGTCCATCACTCCGTCGGTCAATGCCAGCAGCACAACGATTTGTTCTGCCACGGATACCGGCGCGAATTGTGGCTGTTTGAGACAGGCACGGATCCGCTGCCCATGGTCGATCGTTTTCCGAGTGTTCTCGTCCAACCGGGTCCCGAACTTCGCGAACGATTCCAGTTCGGTGAATTGCGCATACGCCAGCTTCAAACTGCCAGCCACCGATCGGTAGGCAGCGAATTGGGCATTTCCTCCCACGCGAGAAACGGATTTGCCCACATCGACTGCCGGAAGAATCCCCATTTCGAACATCGCTGGTGAGAGATAGATTTGGCCATCGGTAATGGAAACCAGGTTTGTCGGAATGTAGGCCGAGATATTCTGGGCCTCGGTCTCGACGATCGGCAAGGCTGTCAACGAGCCACCGTGCAAGTCGTCGATTAAATGAGTGGAACGTTCGAGCAGCCGTGAGTGGATGTAGAAGATATCGCCGGGAAAGGCCTCGCGTCCTGGCGGCCGGCGCAGCAACAGGGAAAGTTCGCGATATGATCGGGCGTGCTGGGTCAAATCGTCGTACACGATCAGCACATCGCGCCCCTGTTCCATAAAATGCTCGGCGATGCTGGTGGCGGCATAGGGCGCGATATAGTTCAGGCCCGGTGGATCGTTGCCTTCCGCCACGACGACAACAGTATAGTCCATTGCCCCGCGTTCCCTTAGCGTTGCAATGGCCTTGGCGACGGCCGATGCACGCTGACCGATCGCACAATAGACACACAACACATTCTGATCGTGCTGGTTCAGAATCGTGTCGATGGCGATGGCAGATTTACCGGTTTGCCGGTCGCCTAGAATCAGTTCCCGCTGACCTCGACCGATCGGAATCAAAGCGTCAACAACCACCAGTCCCGTCTGCAACGGCACGGTCACCGGAGCGCGATTCATAATCGGCGGGGCAGCGCGTTCCACGGGCAAGCGCTGGCTGAAGGCGACTGGACCTTTGTCATCGAGCGGCCTTCCCGAAGGGTCAATTACCCGCCCAATCAACCCATCGCCCACAGGCACGTCTGTCACGCGCCCGGTCCGTTCGACTTCATCGCCCGCATGCAAATGTTCGCAATCGCCCAGCAGCACGACACCGACTTCGTTTGGATCGACATTGAAGGCGATTCCGTATAGATCGCCAGGAAACTTAACCAGTTCCTCAAAGCCGACTCCCGGAAGTCCCGAAACCTTGGCAATTCCCATCGAGACGCTGGTCACCGCTCCCACTTCATGGGGCTTCAATTGGGGTGTAAATGCGTTCCGCGCGCGATCGATCCCGGCGAAGGCACGATCAAATACGGAAAGCAGGCTGTCGGACGAATCGCTCACTGGTCTTCCTTTGTTGCCAAAGAAGCCAGTTCAGGCTGATGATCGCATTCGAGATCGGGCCGAGTCTTGGAGACCGTTCGAGGGGAATTATGGGACCGGTCCTCG